>DASVSE010000522.1:0-3831 GCA_036388235.1 Rubricoccaceae bacterium
GCGCGCGGGCCATGATCGAGACGTGGCTCGTCGGCCCGCCAAAGTCCAGCACGACGCCTAGGACGCCGCGGCGGCTGAACAGCAGGATATCTGCCGCGGTCAGGTTCTGGGCGAACACAACCGTGCCGGGCTCGACGTGCGCGAGCGCGCGGCCTTTCTGGAGGTTGCGCAGCAGGCGGTTCTGGACGTCGAGAAAGTCGGCTGCCCGCTCGCGCATGGCTGCACTCGGAGCCGCTTCGAGGCGCCGCCGGATGTCCCCCAGGACGTTCTGTGCGGCCCACCCGGCACGCGAGTGCTCGTCGCGGATGCGCTCCACGACGGCGTCGTAGAAGTCGGGATCGCGGAGGATGAGCGCCTGCGCGTCGAAGATGCCGCCCGAAAGGTCGCCAAGCTTTTCCCGCGCGACGGTCGTGACGCGGGCAAGCTCGCGCTCGCTGCGCGAGACGCCGGCCTCGAAGCGCGCGATCTCGGCGTCGACATTGTCGGGCGAGACGCTCTCGGGCTCGGCGTCGTAGCCGCCGCCGACGTAGACGGCCGCGGGTCCGATGGCGACACCCGGCGCCACGCCGATGCCGGCAAAGCGGACCTCTGCAGCTACCCCGGCCGGGTCAGTCCCCGAAGCGGTGTCGCAGTCAGCGGCGTCTCTCACAGCACCTCGTGGAACCCGATCTCGAACAGGGCAGCAAGCGCATCAGCGGCCGCCTCTTCGTCGGGGCCGTCGAACAGGAGTTCAAGAGTCGAGCCTTGCTCGGCGGCGAGCGTCATCACGCCGATGATGCTCTTGCCGTTGATCTCGTAGCCGTCCTTCCGGATGAAGAACTCCGACGTGAACCGCGACGCCTCACGGACGATCATCGAGGCGGGCCGGGTGTGGACGCCGGCGCGGTTGCGGACGGTGACCTCGCGGGTGAGCATATCGACGGGTGCAGGCGAGCGGGCAAGATAACGGCCCGCCGGGTGCCTCGGGTCTGAACCGGGCGACGCCGGCTAGAGGCCTGCCTAGACCGCGCGGCCGACGAGGCCGAGCGCGAGCGCCCGGAGCGCGGCCGCGGCCTCGCCGTCGGGAAGGACGGCGAGCGCGTCGGTGCCCGTGGTGACGCAGGCCGCGACGGCGGCCTGTGCCTCTGCGAGAACCCCCAGATGCTCCATGCGCGCCCGCGCTTCGGGGACGTCAGCCTCGGGGAGCCCATCGAGCGCACGGGTCCACCACGCGGCTTCGGCCGGGTCGCCTGCTGCGCGCTCAACCGCGCGCAGGAGCAGGAACGTCCGCTTGCCGGCGACGAGGTCGCCCCCGATCGTCTTGCCCCAGTCGGCATGGTCGGCCGTGAGGTCGAGCAGGTCGTCCTGGATCTGGAAGGCGCGCCCGAGCGCATGTCCCGCGCGGCGCATCGCCGCTAGCGCTGCCTCGTCCGCCCCACCCACGAGCGCACCGAGTTCGAGCGCTAGGTCGAGCAGCGCGCCCGTCTTGGCGTCGATCATGTCGAGATAGGCGTCGACCGACACGCCCGCCTGCGCTTCGAAGGCGAGGTCGAGGGCCTGCCCTTCGCACAGCCGGACGACCATGCGGTCGAAGAGCGCGCGGGCCTGTGCGCCGCGGTCTGCGTCGCCGAACACCGTCTGCCCGAGCAGGCGCACGCTCAGTCCGTGCATGAGGTCGCCGGCGAGGATCGCCTCGGGCTCGCCGTAGCGCGTGTGGACGCACGGCCGGCCGCGGCGCGTCTCGGCGCGGTCCATGATGTCGTCGTGGACGAGCGTGAAGTTGTGAAACGTCTCCACGGCGAGCGCCGCCGGAAGGGCGCGGCGGCGGGCGGCATCGCCGCCAAAGGCCTCGGCGGCGAGCAGGAGCGCGACGGGTCGCAGCCGCTTGCCTCCCGATGACAGCGCGTAGCGAACCGGGTCGTAGAGGCTCGGCGGAGATGCGGGCAGGTCGAGCGCCGCGAGGCCTGCCTCAACGTCGGCACGGACGCGCTCGGCGAGTGCGCGCTCGTCGTGGGCAGCGGTTTCGAGGTTCTTTCCGAGCGTGGTCGTTTCCGTCATGCCCGCACGACGGCTGTCGCGAGCGCGGCGGCGACCGACTCCTGTACGTCGTCGAGCCCCTGCGTGCCGTCGATTTCGACGACCGGGACGGCCGCTGCGAGCGTCGCCTCGACGGGCGCCGTGTCGGCGTGGTACACGTCGAGGCGTGCGCGAATGGCGGTCTCGTGGTCGTCGGTGCGGTGCACCAGCCGTTCCAAGGGGACCGTCGCCGGCGGCGGGTTGAAGTCGAGGTGGTAGATCTCCCCCGTCTCGGCGTCGGTCCGGCGACGCGACAGACGCGCGACGATAAGGTCGTCCGGCACGACAAGGTTCACGACAGCGTCGAGCGGCGCGCCATGCTCCGTCAGGTACGCGAGCAGCCACTCGGCCTGCGGGACCGTCCGCGGGAATCCGTCGAGCACGAAGCCGTCGTAGTCGAGCGCGGCAAGGTTCTCGGCGACGAGCGCGTTCGTGACGTCGTCCGGGACAAGGTGCCCGTCGCGGAGCAGGCCCGATACCTGGCGCCCGAGCGGCGTCCCGGCCGCGATGGCAGCGCGGAAGAGGTCGCCGGTCGAGAGGTGCGCGAGGCGGTGGCGCTCGGCGAGGCGTTTGGCCTGGGTGCCCTTGCCCGCGCCGGGCGGGCCGAAGAGTGCGAGGCGCATAAAAACGGGTGGGCGGCAGGCGAGAGCGCCAAGATACCGGCCCGGTGACCGCGCGGGCGGCTACGCGCAGTCCCGAGGGCGGCTACGCGCGCTCCGGCGCCTCAGCAACGGCCGTGAGCGTGTCCGGCTTACCGGTAAGCTTCTTGGTGAGCTGGTCCGTCGCCGCCTTGAGCGCGAACCCGACTGCCGACTTCACGGCCATGTCGACGGCCTGGCCGACCGACGACTTCGCCTGGGCGGCCGCGACCTGGCCCGTCGGCGGGGCAAGGACGACGGGCGTCTCGCGAAGCGTGTGCCGGAGTGCGTCGGCGGTCGAGGCGCCGCGGTGGACGCGCTCGGCTGCGTCGTCGAGGAAGGCCGCGAGCCGGGCGCGGGCGAGGTCCAGGTCGTCGAGATCCGGCGCGTGTCCGCGGCGGCCCCACAGGCCAGAAATCACCCCGAGCACGAGGCCGCCCGCGGCTGCATAACCGCCATAGCGGAGCACGTGCGCGCGAATGGCATCCGGCAACGGCACGCCCCCGACCGTGACCGAGGCCGGGTTGGTCAACTCGGCCTTGAGCGCCTGTAGGCGAAACTGGGCATCGCTCTGGCGTGCGTCGAGAAGGGCCCGAATCTCGGCCGAGGAGCGGGGCGTCGTCTCGCGGTCGGGATCGATGCGCGCCGGGATGGACGGTGTCGGAACGGGGACGGAAGACGTGGGCATCAGGTCGTGGTCTGGCGGGCGTGGGCGGCTTCGAACTCCTGAATCTGGTGGCGGGTCGGTCGCCCGGGAGTCGACGTGTTGTCCTCGGTCATCGTCGGCGCCTTGATGCGCGCGTCGATGGCACTTGCAGCGTCGAGGCGGCGCTTTCCGACGAGGGCGAGAACGCCTGCGATGATCAGCAGCAGCAGCGTCACGATGCCGAGACCGAAAAAGAGCGGCCGGAGCACGTCCGATCCGTCGCCGTTGGCGAACGCCCACCCGATTCCGGTGGCCAGAGCCGAGAGCAGGAAGCCGAGCGCGTACAGCGCCACGACGCCCGCGACGGCGAGGAACGCGGCGCCGATGGCCTTCCGCTCGACACTCTCGACGACCTCGTCCTTCTTCTCGGTGATCTCCGCTTTGACGAGGTCGATCCGCAGTTCGACCCACTCGCGGGCATCGACGGAGAGC
>DASVSE010000523.1:0-2565 GCA_036388235.1 Rubricoccaceae bacterium
CGGGGAGAGGCGGCCCGAAGGTAGAAACCGGGCGATGCGTCTACTTTGAAGACGCCGCACCCGACGCCCTGCCTATGCCGACGCATGAGACGGTCTTGATTGGTGACGTTCTCCGGACGACGGTCCACGGCGAACTCGATCTCGAGAGCTCGAGCCGCATTCTCCACGCCATCGCGACCGACAACGCCGCGCGAGGGCTCCACCTGCTCGTCGACCTCCGCGACGCCGACGGCGCGCCGCTCTCGTTCGCCGACGTCTACCGGCTCTCGGGCATTCTCGCCGAGGAGCCGGCCGCGTTTCGGAGCCGCATCGCCCTTCTCGACACGTTTCGCGAGGGCTTCGAAAAGGTCCAGTTTTTCGAGGCTTCGGCGACGCATCGCGGTTTTGCCGTCCGATCGTTCCTCGATGAGCCCGCGGCGGTCGCATGGCTCGCCGCCGGTGGCCCCGTGACTGGATCCAATCCTCCGGACTAAGGTTCTCGCGGGTCTCTTACCGACCCTGATGCACGCTGATTCAGCGAGCTGGCCGACCGGCTCCTACCTCGCCGTTCTCTCCCTCGCCGCACTGGGCGTGGTCTACGGCGACATCGGAACGAGCCCGCTGTACTCCGTCAAGGAAGTCTTCTCCGAGCACTACGGGCTCGTGCCGTCTCCAGAAAACGTGCTCGGCGTGCTGTCGCTGATCTTCTGGAGCCTCGTCATCGTCATCTCGGTGAAGTACCTCGTCTTCGTGATGCGGGCGGACCTCAAGGGAGAGGGCGGCATCATGGTCCTGACGGCGCTCGTGACGCCGAGCCGAATCGGCGCACCGGGCGGGGCGACGGAGCCCGACCCGGTGTCACCGGCCGAAGCCGACGCTGCGGCGGCGCCCGGCGAGACCCGCGAGCAGGGCGCACAACGCGTCGGCCGCCGGCGGACGGTGCTCATCGCGCTCGGCCTCTTCGGCGCAGCGCTGCTCTACGGCGACGGCATCATCACGCCGGCCATCTCGGTCCTCTCGGCCATCGAAGGGCTCAGCGTGGCCACGGATTTCTTCGAGGCGCCCGGACGTGGTTTCCTCATTCCCCTGATCACGATTGCCATTCTCGTCGCGCTCTTCGGCGTCCAGAGCCGTGGCACAGCCGGGCTCGGCAAGGTCTTCGGGCCGCTGACGCTCATGTGGTTCTTGATGATCGCGGGCCTCGGGCTGTACCAGATCGCGCTCCGGCCAGACGTGCTCGCAGGCGTCAACCCGTGGCACGGCGTCCAGTTTTTTCTCAGGAACGGCGGGCACGGCTACCTCATCCTCGGCTCGGTCTTTCTCGTCGTGACCGGCGGCGAGGCGCTCTACGCCGACATGGGCCACTTTGGGCTCAAGCCAATCCGCCTCGCGTGGTTCGTCGTCGTGCTGCCGGCCTTGCTGATCAACTACTTCGGCCAGGGCGCCCTCATCATGCGCGACCCCACCGCGATCGAGAACCCGTTCTTTCGGATGGTCCCCGGCCCGGACTGGGCCATCTACCCCGTCGTCGTGATGGCGACGCTTGCGACGTGCATCGCGAGCCAGGCCGTCATCTCGGGCGCGTTCTCGCTGACGCGGCAGGCCGTCCAGCTCGGCTATCTGCCGCGGCTGGACATCCGGCAGACGTCCAACCGCGAGTACGGCCAGATCTACATCCCGACGATTAACTGGCTTCTGCTGGCGGCGTGCATCGGGCTCGTGCTCGCCTTCCAGACGTCGACCAACCTCGCAGCGGCCTATGGCGTGGCGGTCACAACGACGATGGCCGTCACGACGATGCTGTTCTATGTCGTCGCGCGGCAGCGGTGGAACTGGCCGCTGTGGCCGACGCTGCTGTTGTGCGCACTGTTTATGGTCATCGACCTCGCGTTTCTCGGGGCCAACTTTATCAAGATCCCCGACGGAGGGTGGTTCCCGCTCGTCGTCGCCGCGCTCATCTTCGGCATGATGACGACGTGGAAGCGGGGGCGCCAGGTGCTCTCGGATCGCCTCGAGGTGGGCATGTTTCCGCTGTCAGCGTTTCTTGCCGACCCCGGCATAACGCGGATCGCCCGCGTGCCCGGGACGGCCGTGTTTATGGGCGGCAACCCCGATGCCGTCCCGACGGCACTGCTCCACACCGTCAAGCACATGCAGAGCCTGCACGAGACCGTCGTCACGCTGACGGTCCGGACCGAGGAGGTGCCGCGCGTCGAGGAGGCGAACCGGATCCGGGTCGAGCCGCTCGCGCACGGCTTCTACCGTGCCATCGTGACGTACGGCTTCACCGACACGCCCGACATCCCGGCCGCGCTCGCCCTCGCCAACACGCCCGGCCTGGACTTCCCGCCGATGCGGACGACGTACATCCTCGGCCGCGAGCGCGTCCTCGCGACGCGCAATGTGTCCAGCATGGCGCGGTGGCGCGAGCGGTTGTTCGGGGTGATGTCGAACAACGCGCGCTCGGCGACGGCCTTCTTCGGCATCCCGGCCAACCGCGTCGTCGAGATGGGCGCGCAGATCGAGATCTAGCGCCTCGGGGCGAGGGCACGCGGCGCACGATCAGCGCAGCAGGCGACCGACGTT
>DASVSE010000524.1:0-3490 GCA_036388235.1 Rubricoccaceae bacterium
CGCCGAGGAGCGGTTCGACATCCCGCACGGCACGGTCCGGGCCACCGTCCTCATCGAGACGATCTTCGCCGCCTTCGAGATGGAGGAGATCCTCTACGAGCTCCGCGACCACGCGGCCGGCCTCAACGGCGGCCGCTGGGACAAGATCTTCTCGGACATCAAGTGCCTCCGCACGCACCCCGACCGCGTCCTCGCCGACCGCGCCTCGATCGGCATGAACCGCCCGTGGATGCGCGACTACGCCCGCCACCTCATCGACGTCTGCCACCGCCACGGCGCCTTCGCGATGGGCGGCATGGCTGCCTTCACGCCCGGCCGCGACGCCGCCGCCCGCCAGGAGCAGACCGACAAGGTCATCGCCGACAAGCAGTTCGAGGCGTCCATTGGCCATGACGGCTGCTGGGTCTCGCACCCGTACTTCATCGGCCCCGCCTTCGGCCCGTTCCTCGACGCCCTCGCCGGCGCCCCGAACCAGCTCGGCGTCCACCCGGACATCGCGCCGCGGCCGGATCTCATGCCGCTCGGCGGCGGGCCGTACACGCTCGCTGGCCTCCGCACGAACGTCCGCGTCGGCATCGCCTACCTCAAGGGCTGGAACGAGGACATCGGCTGCGTCGCGTGGGACGACCTGATGGAGGACCTCGCGACGCTCGAAATCTCGCGTGCCCAGACTGTCCAGTGGCGCTACCACGGCGTCACGCTAGAGTCCGGCGAGACGGTCACGGACGCGCTCGTCTCGGACCTGTTCGAGGCCGAGGCGGCGGCCATCCTTGCCGAGGTTCAGGCCGTCGGCGACGAGGCCGAGCGTTGGACGCGCGCTGCCCGCGACGCTCGCGCGGTCTTTCTGGAGCGCACCATGCGCCCGTTCCTCGCGACGGCCAGCCCGCTCGCGCCGCTCGCGCTCACGGCCCCCGGCACGTCCGGCGACGGCCACGTCGCCGACGCCGTCCCCGTCCTCTGACGCCCGCGCCTCGCGCGGTCCATTCCTGACGACGAACCGGGCAGCCTGCGCGTGCCCGCCCGGCCCCGTCATGCCGGTCCGGCAGCCTCTCCCGTCCTCTCCCCACGCCCGCCATGGAACTCCACGCCCTCCGCCCGCTCGCCGCCGACGCCCTCGCCCACGACTGGGCCACGAACACCCGCTGGGCCGGCGTCGAGCGCCCGTACTCGGCCGCCGACGTTGTCGCGCTCCGCGGGTCGGTCGCCGTCGAGCACACGCTCGCGCGCCTCGGCGCCGAGCGCCTCTGGACGCTCCTCCACGAGCGCCCCTACGTCGCCGCCCTCGGCGCGATGACCGGTGGGCAGGCCGTCCAGCAGGTCCGCGCCGGCCTCGACGCCGTCTACCTCTCAGGCTGGCAGGTCGCCGCCGACGCCAACGGGGCCGGGCAGGTCTACCCGGACCAGAGCCTTTACCCCGCCAACTCGGTCCCGACCGTCGTGGAGCGCATCAACCGCGCCCTCCTCCGTGCCGATCAGATCGCCGTCTCGGAAGGCGGCACGGACGACACGCACTGGCTCGCCCCCATCGTCGCCGACGCCGAGGCGGGCTTCGGCGGCGCCCTCAACGCCTACGAGCTCATGCGGGCCATGATCGAGGCCGGCGCCGCAGGCGTCCACTTCGAGGACCAGCTCGCGTCGGAGAAAAAGTGCGGCCACCTCGGCGGCAAGGTTCTCGTCCCGACGTCCGAGTTCGTCACCAAGCTCGTCGCCGCCCGCCTCGCCGCCGACGTCGTCGGCGTCCCGACGGTCCTCGTCGCCCGAACCGATGCCGACTCGGCGACGCTCCTCACCAGCGACGTCGACGCCCGCGACCAGCCGTTTATCGACCCGGCCGCCGGGCGCACGCCCGAGGGCTTCTACCCGGTCCGCAGCGGTCTCGACGCTGCCATCGCCCGTGGCCTCGCCTATGCCCCCTTCGCGGACCTGCTCTGGATGGAAACGTCCACGCCGGACCTCGACCAGGCCCGCGCCTTCGCCGAGGCCGTCCACGCCCGCTTCCCTGGCAAGAAGCTGGCCTACAACTGCTCGCCGTCGTTCAACTGGCAGGCGCGCCTCGACCCGGCCACCATCGCCACGTTCCAGCAGCAGCTCGGTGCCCTCGGCTATGCCTTCCAGTTCGTGACCCTCGCCGGCTTCCACGCCCTCAACCACTCCATGTACGGCCTCGCCCACGGCTACGCCCGCGAGGGCATGGCCGCCTACAGCCGCCTCCAGCAGGCCGAGTTCGCCGACGAGTCGAGGGGCTACACCGCCACGCGCCACCAGCGCGAGGTCGGGACGGGCTACTTCGACCGCATCCGCGACGCGGTCACGCAGGGCACCGCCTCGACGGGCGCGATGGCCCACTCGACCGAGGCGGCCCAGTTCTGAGCGGCCGCTGCCGGCACGGATTTGTTGTGCCGGCTGCCCCGCCTCCGGCTTGCCCGCCCCCCGGGTCGGGAAAAGGATCACAGTCCGGGAACCTGCCGCTCGCTAGGTTCAGGTCACTGTTTCTCCGCCGCCTGCTATGACGCCGTACACCGCCTACGAACTGACCTCGGGCCGCGCGACAGACTTCAACGGCGGCCTCTTTGGTCTCACCGACAGCCTGGACAGCGCCGGCCTCGGCGATGCGGAGTCCCGGTTGCTGAGCGCCCTCTTCGACGCCGACGGCGCCTCGCCCGCCGCCCTCGGCGCCCGCCTCGCCGCCGCCCCGCCCGTCGTCGAGGCCGCCCTCGGGACGCTCGCCCGCCGCGGCCTCGTCGAGACGACCGAGTCCGGCGCGTGGCTGACGGGCGAGGCGTTCGGCCTCCGCCGCGCCGTCCGCCGCGCCGGCGAGCGTGCCTCTGCCCCCTCCCGAGCGAGCTAGGCGCCGACCGGGCCCTCGCTCGGTGTCCCATCCCGAGGTCACGTCGCCGAGCGCTGGCGGACCCGTGTCGACTGGATAACCCGTGGCCGCAGGCTCCGAGTCCATGAGGACGGCGCGGCCTAGGGGGGTGGAATGCTCTGTCGCTGTGGCCTCGTGGCGCAGGTTGACCCCCGGCGGACGATTCGCGAAGAACGCAGCCCACCGCGCGCCGGCCCCCCCGGCGCCCGTTGCTATCCTTTCGCGCCTCACCCCCGCCGCCGATGGCCCCCGACCGCCCCGCCGACCTCGACGCCTACCACCAGCAGGCGCTCGACCACACCCGCGCCTCGCTGGAGCACATGTCGAGGTTCGGCATCAAGCCAGAAGGCCGCGTTGCCCTCTTTCTCCCCCCCGACGCCCGGCAGGACGACATCCACCGGATGCCCTACGTCCACACGGCCCGCCAGCGCGTCGTCTATGAGACCGAGCCCGGCGAGTTCTCGGCCCTCTGCCCCTTCTCCGGCCTCCCGGACTCGGGGACGGTCCGCATCGAGTACGTCCCCGGCTCGTGGCTGTTGGAGCTGAAGAGCCTCAAGTACTACCTCGTCTCGTGGCGCCACATCGGCGCCGCCCAGGAAGACGTCACCGCCTTCCTCTTCGAGG
>DASVSE010000525.1:0-6203 GCA_036388235.1 Rubricoccaceae bacterium
GCCTCGCCGGGGCGATGCCCGTCCCGATCCCCACGTCGGCCGCGGACGGCTACCGCCTCACCGCCGACGCCCTCGACGCCGCCCTGACCGAGCGCACGCGTGTGCTCGTGCTCAACAGCCCCTCCAACCCGACCGGCGCCGTCCTCGCCCGCGCCGACCTCGACGCCATCGCGGACGTCCTCCGGCGCTACCCGCGCGTCCTCGTCGTCTCGGACGAGATCTACGAGGACGTGATCTTCGACGCCGAGCACGTCTCGTTCGCCAGCCTCGACGGCATGGAGGAGCGGACCGTCACCGTCAACGGCTTCTCGAAGGCGTATGCCATGACGGGCTGGCGCCTGGGCTACCTCACCGGCCCGTCGTGGCTCGTCTCGGCCGTGGACACGCTCCAGAGCCAGCTCACGTCCGGCCCGTCGTCGATCACGCAGGCCGCCGGCGTCGTCGCCCTCTCGATGGACCGCGAGCCGATTCGCGACATGGTCGCCTCCTTCCGCGCGCGCCGCGACGCTGTCCTCGCGCGCCTCAACGCCCTCGACGGCATCGCCTGCCCGACGCCCCAGGGCGCCTTCTACCTCTTCCCCGACGTCTCCGGCCTCTTCGGCCGCACGACGCCGGCCGGCGAGACGCTCGCGGACAGCCTCGCGCTCTGCCGCTACCTGCTCGACGAGGCCGCCGTCGCGCTCGTCCCAGGCGAGGCCTTTGGCGACCCGCGCGGCCTGCGCCTCTCCTACGCGACGGGCATGGACGCGCTCATGGAGGCCATGGACCGCATCGAGGCCGCCCTCGGCGCGCTTTCCTGACGCGGCTCCACGCTACACCCGCACGCGGGCTGGCATGAACCGTAGCGTACGGTCCGCGTACGGCTCGGCCCCCGCCTCTGCCTCGTGAAGCCCTTCTCGCTGTTCCGACGCCCAGTCCCTGGGCAACCGGCCCCGCCCGACGTCCTCGGGCCGTTTCTGCCGCCCGACCCGCCGCGGGACCGCATCTGGCTCCATCTGAGCCTCTTCGCGGCGACGTTCGCCTCGATGGTCCTCGTCGCTGCCTTCGCGCCGTCGTTTGGCCTCGCGTACACGTCCCGTGACCTCGCCTACGCGGCGGGCGGCGACACAGCCCGGTGGGCGGACGGCCTGCGCTACGCCGGCCCGTTCCTGCTCTTCCTCACCGTCCACGAGTTCGGGCACTACCTCGCCGCGCGCCGCCTCGGAATGTCGGTCTCGCTGCCATACTTCCTGCCGATCCCGCTGCCGGGCTCGCTCGGCACGCTCGGCGCCGTGATCCGCATCCGCGAGCCGTTTCTCCGGCTCGCGCACCTGTTCGATGTCGGCGCGGCGGGACCGCTTGCGGGCGTCGCCGTTGCGATTGCCGTGTTTGTCGTCGGCGCGCTGACGCTTCCCGGCCCCGAGTACTTCGCGGGCATCCCGGGACACGAGGCGGCTCAAGCCGCGCTCGCCCGGACCGGTGCACTTCCGCCGTTCGATGCCGCCGGCCTGGGCACGGGCGCCGCGGTCGTCTTCGGCGAAACGCCGATGACGCGCCTGCTCGGCCTCGTCGGGCCGTACCGCGTGCCCGGGCACGAGCTGTCTCACTTTCCGGTTCTGCTCGCCGGCTGGCTCGCGCTTTTCTTTACGGCGCTCAACCTGCTTCCGGTCGGGCAGCTCGATGGCGGGCACGTCGTCTACGCGCTCTTCGGGCCACGCGTCCATGCGGTCGTCTCGCGCGTGACGGTCCTGCTAATGACCGTCTCGGCCGCCCTCGGGCATGTCTCCGAAGGCGCCGGCGGCCCGATTCTCTGGGCCTCCGTCGCGCTCGGGATTTCGCTCGTCACGGCCAAGATGTTCGAGGGCGAGTGGCGCCTCGCCGTCCCTGCTGCGGCCGTCGTCGTGGGCCTCGTTGCCCTCGTTGCTGCGGCGGCCCCCGGCCTCGCCGCGCGCGTCGCCTACAGCGGGTGGACCGTCTGGATCCTGCTCATCCTCTTCCTGATCCGCCTCGATCACCCATTCGTCCCGCCAACTGAGCCGCTGTCGCGTGGCCGCCGCGCCCTCGGCGTGCTGTGCCTCCTTCTGTTCGCGCTGTCGTTCTCGGTCCAGCCCATCCGATTCGTCTTCGGGCAGTAGTCAGCGCGCGCCGAACGCGGCGGCGAGCGCGTCGAGGCCGATCCCGGACGCGCCGGTTCGGAAGCGGAGCGCGCAGAACAGGTCCAGCATCACCATCTGGGCAGCGTGGATCGGGACGGCGATCCAGAACGAGCGGCACCGCCACACAAGCGCGCCGAGCGCGAGCCCGCCGAGAATCGAGAGGTACGCCTCGGCCGCGGGCTCGTCCGCGTGCAGGATCGCGAACGGGACCGTCTGCGCGACGATCGCGAGGGGCACGCCGAGGGCCGGCGCCGTCCCGAAGAGCACGAACCCACGCCAGAGGTACTCCCAGCCGATCCAGTAGAACACGAACAGCGCCTCGTACGCCGCAAAGGCCGCCCACGAGTCGCGCGCGCCGTAGTAGTGCGGGTACTGGCTCTGGAACCCCGCCCCGTCCGACAGCACCCACGTCCCGACGGCCACGAGCGGCAGGTATGCGAGGGCGAGGCCGCCCGCGAGGCGCCAGTCGCCGAGCCCGAGGCCAGCCTGCCGCGGTGTCCACCGGAACGCGACGAGCAGGATCAGCACGGGCACGATGAAGCCGGTCACGCCCTGCATCCCGAACCACCACGCCCACGCGCCCAACTCGGGGTCGGCCGTGCCGAGTGGGTTGCCCATCCCGCGGTACACGCTCCGCGTTCCCGCCTGCATCTGCACGAGCACGAGCACGACGGCGATGAGCAGAACCGTCGCGGCGCGGCGCGCCTCGGGCGAGAGGCTGGCGACGGAGGCGCGGAGGGCGCAAAACTCAGCGGCGAGATGGCGAATCATCGGGGCAGGGCGGGGGCGGGCCATGGTACGAGACGGGCGTCCTGCTCGGCGCCGCCCAGACGGGCTTCACGCGTCCACGCCGACGGCCTCGTCGATCGACCCGAATCCGTCGCGTTCCAGATGTTTCGCCAGCCCGCGCGTGATCGCCCGCACGACGCCCGGCCCCTCGTACACGAGCGCCGTGTACAGCCCGACGAGGCTCGCGCCTGCCCGAATGCGCCCGTAGGCCGCCTCGGCCGAGTCGATGCCGCCCACGCCGACGACGGGCACACGGCCGCGGGTCTCGCGGTAGAGCACGCGCGTCATCGCGAGCGCCCGCGCCGCCAGCGGACGCCCCGAGAGCCCACCCCGCCCGATCCGTTCGATCTCCCCGACGGCTGTCTGAAGTCCGTCGCGGCCCCCCGCCGTGTTGGTCGCGACGAACCCGTCGGTCCCGTGGCCGAGCGCGACCGCGACGAGTGCGGGCACGTCGACCGCGTCGGGTGAGAGCTTGACGAGCAGCGGGACCCGCCGCCCGTGGACGCTCGCTGCGTCTCGCTCATGCGATACGGCCGCGAGAAGCGCGTCGAGCGCGTCGGGCGCCTCGAAGGTCTTTCCGTCGGCCGTGTTGGGGCACGACACGTTGAGCGTCAGCACGTCCGCAACCGGGAGCAACCGGGCAACCGCCTGCCGAACATCCTCGATGCCGGCCGCGCCGGCGAGGGCGCTCGCGTCCGCCCGGTGCGTCTTGGCGACGTTGACCGAGACGACGAAGCCCGGCACGCGGTCACGGGAGGCCAAGCGAGCCGCCACGGCCGCAGCGCCCTCGTTGTTCAGGCCCATCCGGTTGACGAGGGCGCCGTCCGCGGGCAGGCGGAACGCGCGCGGGCGCGGGTTGCCCGGCGCCGCCTCATTCGATACGGACCCGACGTCGACCCAGCCGAAGCCGAGTGCCTCCCAGAACGGGACGAGCTGCGCGTTCTTGTCGAACCCCGCCGCGAGCCCGACCGGCGACCGGAACGGCAGGCCCCAGAGCGTCTGTGCCAAGCCTGCATCCGCCGGCGCGCCGACGAGTGTGCGAACGGCGCGCGGGACGCGCTGCCCTGCCCGGGCGGCCGCACTGCCGAGGCCATGCGCCGCTTCGGCATCGAGGCGGAACAGGAGCGGGCGGACGAGGCGGTAGACGACGCTCAGAACGGGCGTGGAGGGCGGCCGGGGAAAATGCGACGGGCGGAGACGGAACACAACGTCCGCCTCCGCTCGCCACCCGAACCGAGTGCAATTACCAACCCGGCGTCAGGTTGACGCCGAAGATGCCGCTTCCGGCCGACGGCCCGTCGGAGACGCCGTCGGCGTTGTAGTCCTGACCGTAGCGCGAGAGCGGGAACGCGTAGTACGGCTCCACGATGAGCGCGCCGAGGACGCTGATGCGCCCCGAAACACCGAGCGAGAACAGTGGACGCTGGGCGTCGAACGGCCGTCCGACGGTCCGCCCGGCCCCGCCGCCCGCGTTCACGTACGTGTACGTGCCCCAGACCATGCCCGCGTCGGCGAAGAAGACGAGCTCAGTGGGGAGGAACGGGAAGGTGAGCAGGCCAAGCTGCGGGACGCCGAGCAGCGGCACGCGAAGCTCGGCCGTCGCGACGCCGAGGCTGGTCCCGAGCAGGCGGTCCTGGAACGCGCCGTACTCGAGGTTGTCGTCGGGGAACGATCCGGCCGTGTAGCCGCGGATGTACTGGCCGAAGCCGAGGAAGATCGGGTTGAGGCGGTTGTCGTCCGCACCCGAGCCGTAGCGCCCGAAGTGCGTCACGCGCGTCGCGAACGTGACCGGGACGCGCCGCGGCAGGCCCGGCGGGCGCAGAAAGTCGTAGCGCCGGTAGTCTGCTGTGACGGCGGCAAAGGCGATCGAGCCTGCGGTCCCGTCGACGGCGAAGCGGTAGCGCCCGCCTCGGATGGGCGACGTGAAGCCGAAGTTCGAGTAGTCCCCGACGAACGCGACGCCGGCCGTGGCGAGGTTCAGCGCGGGCTGGTTGAAGCCCTCGACGCTCCGGCGGCCGTCATAGAACGCCTGCCCGGGGATGTCGGGGTCGGCGACGAACGAGTCGTACTGGAGCCCGAAGGCGTAGCGCGTGTAGCCGCCGCTGGCCTCAATGCGCTGCGTCTGGTTGAACGGATACGCGACGATGCCCTCGACCTGGTCGATGAACGTCCGGTAGTAGTAGCGCGTGACGTACTGTCCGCCAGGCTCGAAGCCGGTAAAGACCTGCAGGACCGGGATGTGGCCGACCTGCGCACCCGTGATAAAGCGCCGGCCCCGGTCGAGGTAGAGTGCCTGGGCGCCGATGTCCTGAATCGTCCCGTAGGCCTGCACGGCAACGCCGAGCGAGCGGTCCGAGAGCTGGTCCGAGAACAGGAACGCGACGCCGCCGCCGACGCCGACGCCGCCGAAGGACTGGTCGTAGCCAACGCCGACCTGCGGCTGGCTGATGTAGTCGAGCGAGAGGCGGCTGCGGTAGTCGCGTGTGGGGAAGCCGCCGGTCTCGGGGAGGCCCGAGCGGGCGTCGGCGAGGTAGCCCTCGACGCGGCTGCGGGCGGCCGCGACGCCGGGCGGCAGCGTCGCCGCGTTGGCAAACCGGACGGGCTCGACGGGCGTGCCCTGCGCCTCGGCTGCGTCCGTCCGGTAGACCGTATAGCGCTGGCCCTCGAAGACCGAGTACGCGATGTCGCCCGTCTGGCGGCTCACGGACATCGCGGGCGAGAGGTCGGCGATGCCCGACACGCCGGTCGCGAGGCGCGTGACCTGGAAGAGGGCCGCGTCACCCTCCTGCCGCCGCGCGACGTCGAGGCGGAAGACGTCGTTGTAGCCGCCGCGGTCCGAGATGAAGTAGAGGCTCCGGCCGTCGGGGCTCCACGCGGGGTTGATGTGCTTCGCGCCGGCAAAGAGGCTCAGCGGCTCGGTCGCGCCCGTCTCGGCGTCCATGAGCGCCAGGCGCGTCGCGGCATACGTGAGGCGCTCGAAGTCCGTGCCCGGCCCGCGGTCCGTGACGAAGGCGATCTGGCGGCCGTCGGGGCTCCACGCGGGCTGGAGGTCCGCGAAGCGGTCGTTGGTCATTTGGCGGACCGTCCCGGACTCGACGTCGATGATGTAGAGGTCGGTGACGCCGCCCTGGGCGCCGGAGAACACGATGCGCTCGCCGTCGGGGCTGAACGAGAGGTCGCGGATGGCGCCGATGCCCTCGACGGCGAGGCGCCGCACGACATCGCGGCTGGCGACGTCGAGAATCGAGATCTCGTTGTTGCCGCCGGCAAAGACGACGA
>DASVSE010000526.1:0-2034 GCA_036388235.1 Rubricoccaceae bacterium
TGGCCGTCCGGGCTCCAGACGGGCAGGCGGTCGTCGCGGAGCGCCTCGTCGGGGTTGGCGGCGTCGGTCCCCAGGCGCGTGAGCACGCCCGTTGCGGCGTCCACGACGGCGAGGTCGCGGCGGCCGTCGAAGAGAGCGAGCGCGAGGCGCCCGCCGTCCGCGCTCCACCGCAGAGCGGTGATCTGGACGATGCCTGAGAGCCGCGTAAGCGGCGTCTCGGCTCCCGAGTCGAGATCGAGGACGAACACGTTGGCCGTCTCGGACCCACCGCCTGTCGCTACGTCGGCGGCACCGACGAAGGCAAGACGGCGGCCGTCGGGCGCGAACGTGGGCGAGGTCGCACGTCGGTCCGTCGTGAGCCGCCGGGTGCGGCCCGTCGCGACGGCGACGAGGTAGAGGTCCGTCACAAGCGAGCCGTGGGCACCGCGGTGAAGGCGGGCGTAGGCGATGCGCGTGCCGTCGGGGCTCCACGAGACCGTCCCTTCGATCGCGCCCTCGGCGAGAATGCGCAGACCACGAGGGATCGGGACGTCGCTGGCCCGAGCGCTCGTCTCGTCGGGCGGCGGGGCAAGAATGCGGGCCGTCGAGTCGGCGACGGTGGCCGAGTCGCGGCGGACCCCCTGCGCGGCCTCGCGGGCGGCGATCAGGCCGGGGTTGGCCGTCACATAGAGCCGGCGGACGGGCCGGGCGAGGCTCGGAAGCGCCACAACGGCGACGCGGCTCGTGTCCGGGCTGAACGCCACGTCGTAGATCACCTGCCCGGGGAGCGCGAGCGGCTCCGTTCCGAGCGAGTCCAGGCGCTCCATCTGGCCCGCGATCGTGTTGTAGTACACGTTGACGTGCTGGCGCCACGCCTCGTTGAAGGCACTGTACGGCTCGCCGGTGACGGCTCGGAAGGCGTGCTCGAAGTCGTTGACGCGCGCGAGGCCGAACAGGGCGGGTTCGCGGTAGTTGAGGATGCGCGCGATCGTGGAGTCGCCCTGCTGCTCGGCCAGCAGGCGCACCTGGCTGTTGCCGAGCGAGTACAGCAGGCGCCCGTTCTGGGCCGACGAGCCGTCGTTGTAGTTGATCCGGTCTTCGAAGACGGCCGTGCGGAGCCAGCGGTCGCCGCGCTGCGCGTCCCACCGCTCGGTCTCGTACTGCGCGAGGCCCTCAGTCCAGAAGCGCGGCAGCGGGTCCGCCAAGAAGGTCGAGAGCAGGCCGATGTTGGACTGGACCGCGCGGAAGTGGATGAGGTGCGTGATCTCGTGGGCGAGGACCTTGCGCAGCCAGCCCGCGTCGCCAGAGAAGACCTGGGCGGCGTCGTTGACGTGGACCCAGACGGTCGTGAAGCCGGCCGAGCCGACGCTGTAGGCCGTTCCGTTGGCAATCTCGTCCTCGTCCGAGAGGTAGATCCGGATCGGGTCGTCGAAGGCGATCGGCCCGTCTGTACCGCCGAGGTTGGCCGTGACGGCGGCGAACGTCTGCTCGGCAATCGGCGCGGCCAGCGCCTCGATGCCCGCCAGGCGGTCCGGGTAGACGATCTCGAAGTGCTCGGTCCGCGCGACGACCCAGCGCAGCTCGGGGTGGTTGCGCCCATTCGACGCGCTGAAGCCCGTCTGGGCGGGCGCGGCCGAGGCGGCGGCGAGGGCAAGAAAGAGGACGGCGGTGAGACGGCGCATCGGGAGCGGAGAGAGAGACGGCAGGCGCCGCAGAAATGAAGGTAGAACCGTCGCGAATCCGGCATTTCCCGCTGTGACAGCCAGATGACACAGCGGTTTGGCATCTTCACGGGCGCGTGCGAGAGCTCGCGCGCCCTCTCTCCTGCCGCCCCTGCCATGCACCGCGTCACCCTGCCTCTGCGCCCGTCGTCGCTTCTCGCCGGTCCCGAGGTCCACGTCGAGCCGCCGTACCCCGGTGCCGTCCAGGACGAACTGGCGTGGCACCTTGTCAAGTATCTCCGCGAGGACGCCCGGATCGCGTCCGAGGTGAGCGTCGAGATCGCCGCCGGGCCGATGCACGGCCCGGCCTACTTCACCCTCGACCTCGCCGTGG
>DASVSE010000527.1:0-5467 GCA_036388235.1 Rubricoccaceae bacterium
GTCTCGCCTAGCGACTCGCGGAGCACCTCAGCATCCAGCGTGACGGCGGCGTCGTTGACATCGGTGTTGTTCCAGAGGTCCTCGCAGACGTGGAGGCCGAGGCGCAGGCCGCGGAAGGTGACCGGCTGGCACGGCTCGTGCGTGGGCTCGAAGTAGCGCCCCTCGTCGAAGACGTCGTAGGTCGGCAGGAGCGCCTTAGCGACCTCGGCCGCGACGCGCCCGCCGTCCAGCAGCACGGCCGCGTTGACGAGGCGCTTGCCCGTGCCCGACGGGTTGCGCCGCGGCGCGCCAAGAATCAGGCCCACCTCAGCCGGCGCGTTCCGGGCGACATAGTCGAGCGCCTCGTCGGCCTCGGCGAGAAACGCCGGCCGGTCCAGCAGGTCCTGCGGCGGGTACCCGACGAGCGCCAGCTCGGGGAAGATGGCCAGTTCGGCGCCCGCTGCTGCCGCGCGCCGCGCAGCGTTGAGCACGAGCTCGGCATTCCCGGCGAGGTCGCCGACGGTCGGGTTGATCTGGCAGAGGGCGATGCGCACGGCAGGAGCGGAGGGATGGGCCGGTTGAAAGAGGCACCCGGGCCAGAGGTTGCACGGCCCGCCCGCTTTTGCGCCGACACGTTTTGCCTACACGACGGCCGGTCCGACGGCTTCGAGCGTCCCGGCGTCGGCGTCCGTGCGCACGCGTAGGCCGACGGGGAGCGTGTACACGGGCGAGACGTGCCCGACGGGCGCGCCAATCCATGCCGGGCAGCGGTACGACCCGAGATGGTCCCGGAGGACTTCCTCAGCCGTCCACGCCGAGCCGCCGTCGGAGCACTGCGAGCACTGCCCGAAGACGACGGCGGCGGGGGCGCGGAGCACGCCGGCCATCTCGAGCTGCGTGAACAGGCGGTCGAGGCGGTAGGACTCCTCGCCCGTCTCCTCGAAAAAGACCACATGGCCGTCAAAGTCCGGCAGGTAGCCCGTCCCGGCGAGGCTCGCCACGACCGACAGGTTGCCGCCGGCGAGCGGCCCCTCGGCCGTGCCGCGGCGGACGGTCTCGGTCGTGATGCGGTCGCGGTCCGTTTCGCCCTCAACCGACAGCGTCTCGCCGCGGACGAGCACGTCGCGGAAGGCCGCGGCCGTCGTGCCGGTCCACGACGAGATGCCGACGGGGCCGTGAAACGAGACGAGGCCGGACTTGGCGTAGATCGCGAGCAGGAGCGCCGTCACGTCCGAGTAGCCGACGATGGGCTTGGCCGCGGCGCGGATCGCGTCATAGTCCAGAAGGGGCAGGATGCGAGCGCAGCCATAGCCGCCGCGCATGCACACGATCGCGTCGACGTCGGGGTCTGTCACCATTGCCATAAAGTCGTCCGCGCGGTTCTGGTCCGAGCCCGCGAGAAAGCCGAAGCGGTCGAGCGCGTGGCGCCCGACGCGCGTCTCGAAGCCCATCGCGCGCATGTCGGCGACGGCCTCCTCGACCTGCCCGACCGACCGGAGCACGCCAGCCGGCGCGACGAGCCCGATCCGGCCCGCGGGGCGGATGCGCCTCGGCAACAGGGTCTCGCGGACGGCTGCGACGGTGGCCCGCGTCGTGTCGGCCACAACCGTGTCAGCCTGCGCGACGAGCGTGTCCGGGGGTGCGACAATCGGCGGGAGCGGCGTCCGCGGCGAGACGGTTCGCACGACGGGCGTCTCGGGGCGCGGCGCGGTTGCGCAGGCGGCGAGCGGCAGCCCGGCGAACCCGACGCCGAGCGCACGGAGCACGTCGCGGCGCGAGGCGGGCCGGCCGGCGCCTGGCGCGGCAGGGCCTGACAGGTCGGACATCAGAGCAGAGGAGCGTTTGTTCGCAGTCTACGGCCGCCCCGCAGTGCTCTGGCCGGGGTAGCTTGCCCGACACTCCTCGCGCCACATGAAGCTCCCGTTCGCGCTCGCCCGCCGGTTCGTCGCCGGCGAAACCCTCACGACGGCCCTCGACACCGTCGGCGGCCTCCTCGACGAGGGCCTCTTCGTGACCCTGGACCTGCTCGGCGAGCACGTCCACGAGCGGCCCCGCGCCGAGGCGCTCGCCGGCACCTACGTCGACCTAGTGAGCCGGCTCGCAGACCTCCGCGACCAGAAAGGCGCCGCGCCCCACACGGTCGGCATCTCGATCAAGCTCTCGATGATCGGGCAGGTGGTCGACCGCGACCTCGTCGAGCGCAACCTCCGGACGCTCCTCGACCGCGCCCGCGAGGCCGAGATGTTCGTCCGCCTCGACATGGAGGGCTCGGACATTACCGACTCGACGCTGGAGATTTTCGAGGCCGTCTACCCAGACTACCCCGGGCTCGTCGGGCCGGTCCTGCAGGCGTACCTCCACCGAACCGCGGGCGACGTCGCGCGGATGGTCGAGCTCAAGGCCCGCGTGCGCCTCTGCAAGGGCGCCTACAAAGAGCCCGCGAGCATCGCGTACCAGGACATGCCGACGATCCGCTGGCACTACCGCCGCCTCGCCCGGACGCTGCTCATGCACGGCCACTACCCTGGCATCGCGACGCACGACGACGAATTGATTGCGGCCGTGAAGCAGATGGTCGCCGCCGATGGCGTCTCGCGCGACGCGTTCGAGTTCCAGATGCTCTACGGCATCCGGACCGAGACGCAGCGCGAGATCCTCCACGACGGCTACAACATGCGCATCTACGTGCCCTACGGGACCGAGTGGGTGCCGTACTTCTCGCGCCGGCTCCGCGAGCGCAAGGAGAACGTCTGGTTCGTCCTCGAAAACCTCGTCCGCCGCTAAGCCATGCCCGACCTCACCTCGAAGCAGCGGGCGCACGTGCGCGGGCTGGCCCACGCCGAGAAGGCGCTCGTCCACGTCGGCAAGGAGGGCGTGACGCCAGCGGCCCTGCGTTCGCTCCGGCAGACGTTCGCCACGCGCGAGATCGTCAAGGTGCGCGTGCTGGAGGCGGCGCCCGAGCCGCCGCGCGAGACCGGGATTGCCCTCGCCGAGGGCGTCGACGGCTGCCACGTCGTCCAGACGGTCGGGCGAACGGTGACGCTCTTCCGGCCGGACCCGCACCACCCCGTCGTCCGGTTGCCGAAGGCTGAGTAGGCAGACCCGGACGGCTCCAAACCCCGGGCCCGGGTCGGGGTTGCCCTGATTCCGGATGCCTCCAGATGCCCCGACGTTGGCCTGCTCCCCTTCCCCGAGCAGCCAATGAAAGCCCTCACCTGGCACGGCAAGTACGACGTCCGCGTCGACACTGTCCCCGACCCCGAGATCGTCGACGCCCACGACGCCGTCCTCAAGATCACGAGCACGGCCATCTGCGGCTCCGACCTCCACCTGTTCGACGGCTACCAGCCGACGATGGAGAAGGGTGACATCCTCGGCCACGAGTTCATGGGCGAGGTCGTCGAGGTCGGCTCGGCGAACCACAAGCTGAAGGTCGGCGACCGCGTCGTCGTGCCGTTCGTGATCGCCTGCGGCGAGTGCTTCTTCTGCCAGAAGGGCCTCTTCTCGTGCTGCGACCGGACGAACCCGAACCACAAGATGGCCGAGGCGGCGATGGGCCACTCGCCGGCCGGCCTCTTCGGCTTCTCCCACATGCTCGGCGGGTACGCCGGCGGGCAGGCCGAGTATGTCCGCGTCCCCCACGCCGACGTCGGCCCGATCAAAATCCCCGACGGGCTCGCCGACGAGCAGGTCCTCTTCCTCTCCGACATTCTCCCGACGGGCTGGATGGCGGCCGAGAACGCCGAGATCGAGCCCGGGGACACCGTTGCGGTTTGGGGCTGCGGGCCGGTTGGACAGTTTGCGATGCAGAGCGCGTGGCTCCTGGGCGCGGGCCGCGTGATCGCGATCGACCACGTTCCGGAGCGCCTCGCGATGGCCGAAGCACTGGGCAAGGCCGAGACGATCAACTTTATGGAGCAGGACGTCTACGACACGCTCCAGGAGATGACCGGCGGCCGCGGGCCGGACCGCTGCATCGACGCCGTCGGCGCCGAGGCGCACTCGCACGGCTCCGTCGATGCGATCATCGACAAGGCCAAGGCGGCGGTGATGCTCGGGACGGACCGGCCGCACGCGTTCCGGCAGGCCCTCTTCTGCTGCCGCAAGGGCGGCACGGTGTCGGTCCCCGGCGTCTACGTCGGCCTGCTGGACAACGTCCCGTTCGGGGCGGCGATGAACAAGGGCCTGACCATCAAGGCGGGCCAGACGCACGTCCAGCGCTACCTCGCGCCCCTGCTGGAGCGCATCGAGGCGGGCGAGATCGACCCCGGCGCGATCATCACGCACCGCGTCCCGCTGAGCGAGGCGCCGGAGATGTACAAGGCGTTCCGCGACAAGAAGGACGGCTGCATCAAGGTCGTCCTCGATCCCTGGGCCTAGCCCGCAGGCATCGCCCCTTCGGTTGCGTCGGCCGACCGCGGATCCGCGAGGCGGGGCCGCCGGTTCGGGCGGCTCCCCTCTCGCACGTTCCCATGTCCGATCTCTACGACGCCGTCGTCGTCGGTGCTGGCCCGGCCGGGCTGTCGGCCGCGCTGTCCATCGCGCGCGCCTGCCGCCGCGTGCTCGTAGTCGACGACGACCACGCGCGGAATGCGCCGGCCGCGCAGGCGTGGGGCTTCGTCACCCGCGACGGGACGCCGCCCGAGGAGATTCGCGCGCTCGGCCGCGCCGAACTCGCCCGCTACGACGCGACGTTCCTCGACGCCCACGTCGAGAGCGCCGTCCGGACGGACGACGGCTTCTGCCTGTCGCTCACGGACCACGACGGCGACGTGCAGACGCGCACGCTCGTCCTGGCGACGGGCATTGCGGACATTCTGCCGGCTGTGCCGGGCATGCACGAGGCGTGGGGCACGGGCGTCGCCCACTGTCCGTACTGCCACGGCTGGGACCTCCGCGGCCGCCCGACGGCCTTTTACGGAACCGGCCACGACGCCTTCGAGATGGGCCGCTTTCTCACGCTCTGGACCGACCAGATGACGGTCGTCGCTGACGGTCCGGCCGACCTCACGCCCGAGCAGAGAGCCGAACTCGATGCCCGCGGCGTCGCCGTCGACGAGCGCCCCGTCGGGCGCATCGAGCAGACCAACGGCGAGGTCTCGGCGGTCGTGTTCGAGGACGGCGAGCGGCTGTGCGTCGGCGCGGTTTACGTCAAGCCGAACGTGCGGCCGCGGAGCACGCTGCCCGAGACGCTCGGCGCGCGCCTAATGCCGAACCGGATCGTCGCGACGGACGAGGTCGGGCGCGTCGAGAACGTGCCGGGGCTGTACCTCGCCGGGGATGTGGCCGAGAAGCAGCACCAGGTCGTGCTCGCGGCTGCGTCGGGCACGCGCGTCGCGTTCGCGCTCAACCACGATCTGGTCGTTCGCGACACGCCTGAAATCGCCGCGCCGTAACCCGCGCGGGCTGGCACAGTGACGCCCCGAACCATGGTTCGGGGCGCGGGTGCGTCAGGGCGCTAGAAAGCGGCCCAGCCAGCCGTACACCT
>DASVSE010000528.1:0-6646 GCA_036388235.1 Rubricoccaceae bacterium
GCTCGTTGACGGCGACAAGCTGGAAGACCTCGGATCCGTCGGTCGTGCTCGTCTCGGGCGAGGCCGTGTAGAGCAGGTCCACGCCCGGGGGCATGAGCGCCCGCACGCCCGGCTCGGCGAGCATCCGGCGGACGGCCGCCGTATCGGCCCGGGCGACGAGCCCGACGACGGGCGAGGCCGCCCCGGCGGGTGAGAGCTGGACCATCTCGGCGAAGGAGCGACTGGCGGGTGTGCGGCCCGGGGTCGCCGTCTGTGCGGCCGTTCCGCCCGTAAGTGCGTCGACGTCGATGCGCGAGCGGGCCGTATCGCCGGCCGGACGCGCCGAGTCGGCGGTCGTGCCTGCGGCGGCCGTCGCTGCAGCGGCCGTGTCGGCAGCGGCGCCGGGCGTGCGGCCGGCCTCGCGGTCGGCGAAGTATTGGCCGACGCGCTGCACGGCTGCCTGAACAAGCTGCGGCTCGGGCATCAGCCGGAACTCAAGCTTGGCCGTGCCGCGGAGCAGGTTGCGGACGCGCTCGGGGTCGTCGATGCCGGGCAGCTCGACCGCGATGCGGCTCGCACCCTGGCGCTGGATGAGCGGCTCGGAAACGCCGAAGCGGTCCACGCGCTGGCGGATGATCTCCTGGGCTCGCGCCAGGGCGTCCTCGACTTCGGTCCGGAGATAGGCTTCGACCTCGGCGTTCGTGCTGCGGGCCGTGATGCCGGCGGCCGAGTTGCGGAAATAGCGCGCGAGGCGCGTGTCCGGCCGGGCCTCCTCGACGGCGTCGGCGAAGAGGGTCACAAAGTCCTCGCGGCTGTCCGCGGATTCGCGCGTCGCCGCGGCGAGCGCGGTGTCGAACGTCTCGTCCGTCCGGCCCTCGGCGAGCTCACGCAGCAGCGTGTTCGTGCCGACTTCGAGGGTCACGTTCATGCCGCCCTGCAGGTCGAGGCCGAGCTTGAGCGCCCGCTCGCGTGTCGCGAGCAGGTCGTCGCCGTTGGCGGCCTCGTACGCCGTGCGCTCGGCGGGCTCCATCGCCGCGAGGCGTGAGCTGTTGCGAGCGTTCTGGAACGTCGGGAGAAGCGAGTAGAGTGCGATCAGTAGGAACGCCGCCACGGCGGCGATCCGGAGTCCATTGCCTTGCATCAGAGAGAGCGCGAGGGCGCGTCAGGGGAGTTCAGAAGGCCGGTCCAGACGAGGACCGACGCACAGCAGAAAGGGGCACCGACAGGCGCCCGGAAGGTCGCGGCCGACCGCCGCGACGACGACACGACGCTCCTGCTAAGGCGCGCGGGCCGGCGTAGCGCGGCGCAGCGGGGCTGCGCTGGCAGCGATTCGGACCGGCGCAGCCGGAGCGGCCGCCGAGACGGGACGGAACGTCGGACGCGTCGACGGGAGAACGGCTGCGGCGGCCGGCTGCACGGGCGGCCCCGTCGTTCCCGCAGCCGAGGCCACGGCAACGGGCGGCGCGGGAGGCGGGACCCCCGAGAAGGCGTCGCCGCGGAGCGCGTCGTAGAGCGCCCGCTGGGCACCCACGTCACCACTGACGCGGACATAAACCGCGACAAACTGGTCAATGGCGGCGTCGCGCGTCGGCGCGCCAGCCGCCGCCGCACGGGCAGCGGCGAGCGATTTGGCGTCCAACCCTCCGGCCACCGCTCCGCTCGGCTCGGCGCGCACCACAGGCACCGCCGCCGCGCCGACGCCGGCCACGAGGAGCACGGCGACGAGGCGCTGGAGAAGCTGGTGACGGAGACGGCGCATGAGAGGGGCAGCGGGGTTGTTCCCGACGCGCGGGCAAGCTAGCCTCTCCCCTGCCTGCCCGCCCGAATCCGGCCTGTCTCTTCACGCGGCGCTCACGCCACTCCCAATGCCCGCTCCGCTTCTCCTCGCTCTCGACGCGGGCACGACGTCGACGCGTGCCGTCCTGTTCGGCCTCGACGGGACCGTCCACGCGACGGCACAGCGGCCGCTGCAGCAGCACTACCCGCGCCCCGGCTGGGTTGAGCACGACGCGGTCGAGATCCGGGACGCGGCCGTCTCCGTCCTCCGCGACGCACTCTCGGGCGTCGACGCGCGAACCGTGGCGGCGATCGGCATCGCCAACCAGCGCGAGACGACTGTCGTGTGGAACCGGCGGACGGGAGCGCCAGTCGGCCCGGCCATCGTCTGGCAGGACCGGAGGACGGCGCCCGACTGCCTGCGCCTCGCCGAAGCCGGTCTCGGGCCTCACGTCGAGGCGACGACCGGCCTGCGCCTCGACCCCTACTTCTCGGGGACCAAGCTTGCCTGGATCCTGGACTACACGCCCGGGGCGCGCGAGGCCGCCCGCAGCGGCGACCTCGCCTTCGGGAACGTCGACGCGTGGCTCGTGTGGAGCCTCACAGGCGGGCCCGACCGAGGCGTCCGCGCCACGGACGTCACGAATGCGTCGCGGACGATGCTCTGGAGCCTCCGCGAAGCGCGCTGGGACGACGAGCTGCTCACGGCCCTCGACATCCCGAGTGCCGTCTTGCCCGACGTGCGGCCCTCGGCCGGAGACTTTGGAACGACACGCGTGGACCTCATCGGGGCAACGCTCCCGATCCGCGGCGTCGCCGGGGACCAACACGCGGCCCTCATCGGGCAGGCGTGCCTCGCGCCAGGGCAGACCAAGACGACGCTCGGCACGGGCGCCTTTCTGCTCATGCACACGGGCCGGACGCCCGCCCGCTCGGCTCACGGTCTCCTCACGACGGTCGCCTACGACCTCGGCGACGGGCCGCACTTCGCGCTCGAAGGCAGCGTCTTCGTCGCTGGCGCCGCCGTGCAGTGGCTTCGCGACGAACTCGGCCTCGTCGAGACGGCCGAGGCGACGGCCGCGCTCGCAGCCTCCGTCCCCGATACGGGCGGGGTCGTGTTCGTGCCAGCCTTTACCGGGCTCGGCGCCCCGGTCTGGGACCCCGACGCGCGTGGCCTCATCGCCGGGCTCACGCGCGGCACGTCCCGGGCTCACCTGGTGCGGGCGGCCCTCGAAGCCGTCGCCTTTCAGACGCGAGGCGTGGTCGATGCGATGACCGCCGACGCCGGGCTCGCACTCCCGGCGCTCCGCGTCGACGGCGGAGCCGCCGCCAATCCGATCCTGCTCCAGATGCTCGCCGATGCGCTCGGGGCCCCCGTCGAGCGGCCCGCGCTCGTCGAGGCGACCGCCTGGGGCGCGGCTGTCCTCGCGGGCATCGCTGCGGGTCTAGTCGATCCCGACGACGTGGCCTCGGGGTGGACTGCCGACGTGCGCGCCGAGCCCAATCCGGCCTCGCGGCTCCACACGGACGGCTACCGGGACTGGCAGCGCGCCGTTGCGCTCGCCCGGGGATGGGCGTCGGGATGACCTCCGCGGTGCCTTCCGGTGGAACAAACCGAACCGGATGCACCGAAAGAGCCTCTCTCCCACTGAACTCTCCGATGAGCCGTGCTTTTGCCAAGGACGACGGTCCCGACGAACCGCCCGTCGTGCCGCCGCGCGCTCCCCTGCCTGCCGGCGTGGCCAACTACGTCACGCCTCGCGGACTCACCCTCCTGCGCGAGGAACGAGAACGCCTAACGGCAGAGCGGGCCGCGGCCGACGCGGACCACACGGATGAGATGGAGCGCTCGCGGCGCCTGACAGTTCTGTCGGCGCGCCTGTCCCAACTGGCCGAACGCATGGCGCGCGTCCAGCTGGTCGAGCCGCGTCGCTCCGACACGGCCCGGTTCGGGGCGACCGTCACGTTCCGCGCCGGAGACGCCGAGCGGACCGTCACCATCGTCGGCGTTGACGAAGCAGAGGCGGCGCTCGGGCTCGTCGCGTTCACGTCGCCCGTCGCGCGGGCGCTGACGGGAACGAAGGCCGGGGACACTGTCGACTTGAAGACGGCCGGAGGGACCGAGCGCATCACGGTCGTGTCCGTCTCCTATCCCGGGGCCTGACCGTCCCGCAGCCTCCGTGGAACCGCGCGCCGTGCGCCGGGTGCCTGCCTCTCCCTCTCCCTGCCCTGCATGTCGTCTCTCGCCGCCTGGTCCGCTGCCCACCTGCCCGATCTTTCGGGACGCATCGCCATTGTGACCGGCGCAAACAGCGGCATCGGGTACGAGACGGCACGCGGGCTGATGCTGCGCGGTGCGCACGTCGTACTGGCATGCCGCAACGAGGAACGTGGCGCCGAAGCCCTCGGCACGCTTCGCCGTGCGGCGCCCGCTGGAACGGCCGACGTCCGTGTGCTGGACCTTGCGAGTCTCGCGTCGGTGCGTGCCTTCGCCGCGGCCTACGACTTGGGCCGACTCGACGTGCTCGTCAACAACGCCGGCGTGATGGCCCTGCCCCGCCGCGAAACGGCGGACGGCTTTGAGATGCAGTTCGGCACCAATGTCCTGGGCCACTACGCGCTCACAAGCCTCTTGCTGCCGCACCTGCTCGCAACGCCACACAGCCGAACCGTCTGGCTGTCGTCGCTCGCGCACCGCTTCGGCCGGCTCGCGTTCGACGATCTGCAGGGCGAGCAGACCTACTCCCCGTGGGGCGCCTACGGCCAGAGCAAGCTGGCCGACCTGATGCTTGCGCTCGAGCTCGACCGCCGCCTCCACTCGGCGCGCACAGACGTCATCTCGGTCGCGGCCCATCCGGGCTATACGGCCACGAACCTGCAGACGGCCGCAGCAGATATGAAGGGCTCGGCGGCCGAAAAGGTGTTTAACCAGGCGCTCAACCGCGCCGTGGCCATGCCGACCTGGAAGGGCGCGCTCCCAACCCTCCTCGCCGCGGCCGGGCGCGGCGTGCGCGGCGGGGACTACACCGGGCCAACAGGCTGGGGCGAAGTCTGGGGCGAGCCCGGCCCGGCGCGAATCTCCAGCCGGGCTCGCGACGCCGCTGCGGCGTCGCGCCTCGTCGGGGTCTGCGAGACGCTGACGGGCGTCGCCCTCGACCCGTCGCCGGTTCGGCCCTGAGGCTGCCTGCCGCGTAAACCCGGTCTAGTTCGTGATCTCGGAGCGCCACTGCGGCAGCGAGATCTCGCCCGTCACCGTCGAGTGGACGAGCGTCATCTCTCCCGAGTTGTTGCGGTCCACGAAGACAAACTCCGAGAGGCCCTCGCCGGGAATGTTCTCGTAGGTCCAGACCTCGAAGGGCGCGGTGTCCGAGTTGAACGTCTGGCGGTCTACGCCCGACGGCGCCCCGTAGGTGAGGTAGATCCGGCCACGGTCCGTGCGGTACCCCGGCGATCCGCCATAGCGGTACGTCGCGTCGACCCGCGTGAGGCGGTCGTAGAACGTCCGCCGTGCATCGGTCGTCGCGCCGCCGGCCGCCGAGGACCGGTTGCGCCAGAACCGCACGAGGTACATCCGACGCTCATCGTCAGTCCGGAGGGCGGCGATGTCGCTGCGCTCGCGGCTCGTCGCGATGACGCGGGCGTGCTCGATGTTCAGTGCCAGCTCCTCCTCGCCCATCGCCGCATACAGCAGTTCGTCGTCGGTCGCCTCGGCCACGGTCCGCTCGGGCTGCGCGACGTCGGGGTTGATGACGTAGAGGCCCTTGGTGCGCTCGGCGATGGCCTCATTGGCAGCGTTGAGAACTGCGAGGTGGAGCGTGTACTGTCCCGTCGGGAGGGCGCTGACGTCGATGGCCCCGACGAGCACGTCGACGGGCTGAACCGGCCGCTCGGTTCGCGTCTGCGTGCCCTCAATGGGCGTCGGGCGCGACGAGTTGGAGAGGAACGCGAGGACGGTGTACGTCTCGGTGCTGGCCGGGACGCCGTAGACCTCGGCGTAGTAGGTCACGCGCGAGAGATCGTCGCCGTAGAGCGCGTCAGGGTTCGGCTGCACGATGCGGCCGCTCTTGACGAACGGGCTCGCCGCGTCCTGCGCGCGGACGATGCGGCGCGCGAGCTGGATCGACGACAGCGCCGCCCCCTGCGCGCCGCCGTAGTCCGGGACCGTCAGGTCCTGCTGCGCCCGGAAGCCTCCCGAGGTCGCCCCGACCTCGTACTCGCCCGGCGCGAGCGACGTCCGGACCAGCTCGGTAAAGACCTGCCCGGACGTGAGCGCGCTCGTGTCGGCGACCGAGAAGCGGTACTCGATCATCTGGTCGTAGGCCGGGGCTGACGAGGCGCCGGCGGGGGCCGCCACGGCGACGGGCCGGATCGTGAGGTGGACCGGGACGGAGGCCTCGAAGGCGCCCGCCTCGTTCCGCGTGTAAGTCAGCGATGAGGCGCCGACCGAGAAGTAGACCTCAGCGAGCGAGGCGGCGTCGGAGTAGCGGAACGTGCCGGTGTCCATGCGGAGCTGGACCGGGCGGGACTGTGCGGATGCCGGAGCGGCCAGCGCGGCAGCAAGGGCGAGGGACGCGAGGGCGAGGCGGGGCATCACGGGACAGGCGTCGGCGGCCTGCAGCGGCGGGAAAAGACCAGAACGGGCGGATCGAAGATAGCGTGTGTGCCCGGTCGGCCGGGATCCACAGCCGCGTGCCCCTGTATCTTCGGCGCCTGGGGTGGGCCGCGATCTGGCGGACTGCCTCGCCCCCGGAAGCGCTTCCAAACCCGCACTCCTCCGCATGAACGCCCCCGCCTCTGTCTTCGACCACCTCGCGCGCCTCGGCCTCGGCCACGCGCAAACGGTCTACTACAACCTCCCGCCGGCACGCCTCGTCGAGGTCGCCGTCCGCCG
>DASVSE010000529.1:0-2498 GCA_036388235.1 Rubricoccaceae bacterium
CGCTTGCTCAAAGAGGGCGGAGGAGTCCGGCGCGGGCGTGCCGCCCTCGCTCAGCGGCAGTCGAATCGCCGTCGGATCGTCGGGAGCCGCGGCCGGTGCCGCAGCCGGCGCTTCGGCCGCGGCGCGGACGGTCAGGTCGGCAGGTGGGAGGCCGGTCGAGGCTTCGAGATAGCCCGCGAGGATGACGATCAGGCCCTGGCCGGTAATCATCGCGGCCCGGTAGAACGTGCTCCGGATGCCGACGAACAGCGACTGGTCGCCCTCGTCGAGGGCCAGCAGGTAGAACCCGTCGGCGGCGATGTCGTGGGTGGCGGACGCGAACGCGAGGAGCCACAGGAACGCCAGCGTGTACTGGAAAAACGGCTCGGTCGGAATCGTGAGGGCCACGCCCGCCAGCCCGGCCCCGACGACGAGCTGCATCACGATGATCCACCACCGCTTCGTCCCGAGGACCTCGACGATGGGCGCCCAGAAGGGCTTGATCACCCACGGCAGGTACAGCCACGACGTGTACAGCGCGAGGTCTGTGTTGCTCACTCCGAGCCGCTTGTACAGGATCACCGAGAGGATCATCACCACGACGTAGGGCAGTCCCTCGGCGTAGTAGAGGCTCGGGACCCACGCCCACGGGCTGCGGGCGGACGCGCGCGGCCGGTCGGGGGGCGTCTGGACGGCGGGGGGCGGGGCGGCCATGGCGGCGGGATCGGTGGAGAGCCGGATGGTAACGACGGGCCGTCTCCGCGTGCCGGGACCGCTCGGGGCGCCGCTCGGCTTCCCCAAAGCCTCAGGCGCCACGAGTTCTGAGGCTCGTGTCAGGCGTCGGCGAGGGCGCCCATCAGAGGCGCCCAGAGCGTGCGGGCCCAGCGGTCGAGCGCGTCGGGGAAAGCGTCGGCCGGGGAAAGGTGGCGGTAGCACAGCGCGACGTACGGATCCTGGACGTCGCAGCGGCCTGCGTAGGGGTCGTCGTAGGCTTTGCGTGCGGCGATGAGGGCCGGCTCGAAGGCGCCGGTCTCAGCGCGCACGGCGAAGCTCTGCCCGATGCGGACGGGGCGCCATCCGCCGGATTCGCTTGTGACGAGTGCCTCGGCTGCGCGCGTCATGTCGGGCCGGCGCATTTTCCACATCGCCTCCGCGTAGGCGTGCGACGCATGCTCGAAGAGCGGGACGGGCGCGTGATCGAAGGCGAGCGCGCCCCGGACGAGCGCTTGCAGGACGGCGCGGGCCGCGTCGGTCGCAACGGGCGCGAAGGCGACCGACCGGTCCTGTCCGACGACGACCGTCCGACCGCTCCCGGGCGTCTCGGCGGCGCTGGCGGCGAGGTGGTCCACCCAACCGCGGACAAGGTCGCGGGGGCGCACGCGCGAGGCGCGCACGCGGAGGACACCGCCCGGAGCAACAGCCAGCGTCCCGACCGCCTGCCACGCCTCGGTCTCGACCCGCACGCCGACCCGCACGGCCACGCCGACCGCGCCCGCCCGCTCGGCAACGGATGCGACGAGCCCGTGGGCGTGGTCGAACCACGCGCGCCCCAGGGCGCCGGGCGGCAGCACGCCGGTCCCGCGCAGGGCCGCGTAGGCGCTGGCCGGCGACTCGCCGGCGGCGAGGAGGGCGAGCAGGCCGTCCTTGACGGCGAACAGGTCGAGTGCGTCCAGTTCGACCGGAGCATCGTCGCGCAGGTCGGCGTCGGCGAGATCGGGGCGGAGGCCGCGGGCCTGGCAGAACGCCCGGGCAGGGTGCGCCCACGCCGCCGCGAGCGCGTCCAGCGTCGTCTCGACGGGCGGGCCGCCGGGAGCGCCAGCGGTCAGGTCGGAGGGCGGCGGCTCGAAGAAGGGGCCCGGCGGGGCGGAGCGGGCCGCGGGACGGCGGTTCTGGGCGGCGTACGTGAACAGCGCCCCGGCGCCCGAGGCCGGGAAGTAGGACGGGCTGAACGGCTGCAGGCGGTGCCGCACGACGAGCCGGTCGGCGTCGGCAAACGTTGCGGCGCAGGTGTCGAGAAGGGCGTCGAGGACGGACGACGCGGCGCGCTCGGTCCCGTCGCGCTGCGAGCGCCCCGTGTAGCTGAGGATCAGGCGGTCGCGGGCGGCTAGGACGGCGTCGAGGAACGTCTGTCGGTCCGTGCCGGCCGGGTCGGGGTCGCCGGGCTGGGCGCGGACGGCGAGCAGGTCGAACGCAGGGCGGCTCTCCGACCGCGGGAATGCATCGCCGAGGCCGACGACGGCGAGCACGCGGAACGGCACCCCGCGCGCGGCCGTCGGGTCGACGACGGTGATGCGGCCCGTGAGGTAGGGCTCGTCGCGGTCGAGCGTCGCGAGGGCATGCCCGAGGTGCGCCTGGACCTCGCCGAGGCCGACGGCCGGCTCGGCGTCGGGCGTCGCGGTCGGTGGGCGGAGCGTCGCGAGGCGGTCGGCGGCCGACCGCAGGGCGACGACGGCGAGGGTCTCGTCGGTCCCCTCGGGAGCGAGGACGAGGTCGGCGAAGAGCAGGAGCGCGTCCGCCCA
>DASVSE010000530.1:0-4326 GCA_036388235.1 Rubricoccaceae bacterium
CGCCGTAGTCGTTGTTGACGCGCGTGTACGTCCCGGCCTGCAGCAGCCGACCGACAGGGATCGGCGTAACGGTCTGGGCGGCCGAGTCGGGCTCGAAGCCGAAGCCGTAGAACTCGACGTCCGAGCCGAGTGAGTTGTCGAGCGCCTCCACGAGGCGCGTGAATGCGGGCGCAGGGCCAGCCCCGGCGGTGCCTGCACCCGCTGGCGCGAGGTAGGGTTGGATCGAGAGCGAGAGGTCCACATAGACCTCGACGGGCCCGATGGGCGCGTCGCCGGTGCGGCGGAGGGCGCCGGCCGCCTCGGGGGCCTCGGCGAGGACGAGGCGCGCGACCTCGCCGACGGTCGCGGCGTCGCCGAACGGGCTGCCGCCCCCGCAGCCGGCGACGAGCAGAGCGGAGCAGAGCAGGGCGGCGCGGAGCGGAGCGCGCATCGGTGGGGCGGGGAAGGGGAGGGCGTCAGCGCGTGCCGGAGAGGTCGTAGAGCAGGCGCATCTCGATGCGCCGGTTCGCGTCTCGGCCCTCGGCGGTCGTGTTGGAGCCGACGGGCGCGAACTCGCCGTAGCCGGTTCCCGAGAGGCGGATGCGCGTGGGGTCGATGCCGGCCTCGGCAAGGTAGCGGACGACGTTGGTTGCCCGCGACGAACTCAGCTCCCAGTTGGTTGCGCTTGCCGTCGGTTCATTGTCGGTGTGGCCGGAGACCTGGATCTCGCGAAGCGTCGAGACGCCCTCGCGGGTGAAGGCTGCCGCGAGGGCGCCGAGGAGGCGCTTGCCTTCGGGACCGAGGTCCGTTCCGGCGGAGGCAAAGAGGACTTCCTGGCCGAGCGTGATGTCCTGCCGCCCGACGCCGGTGGTCACCTCGACGCCGTCGAAACCCAGGCTGTCTACGAGGGATTGGACGCGCCGCTGATCCCGCAGGATGTCCGTCTGATTCGGCCCGGCAATCTCGATCGACGCGCCGACCTGGTACGCGAGCATCAGCACGAGCACGAGCACAAAGGCGAGCATCGCATCTGTGAACGCGGGCCAGACCTCAACGGTGGACGAACGGGACAGCGTGCGGGCCACGGCGGTGTCAAAGACGAAGGGGTGGCCTGAACCGGCGTGGGGGTGCTCGCGTGCGTCTGGCGGTGTGAAGGTAGCACGCAGGGGGCCGCCTTCCCAGACCGCTTGGGCTCCTGCGCCGTCGCCTGGGCCGCTCGTTGCCTCTGTGTCACGCTGCGCGTGGGCGGGTCCCGATTCAACGCCCGCCGGTAGCTTGGCGCATCGCCTGCCGCCCCGCCCGATGACGCCGACCGCGCTCTCGACCGATCCGCCTGTCACGCCGGCTCTCGCTGGGGAGCACGGCCTGACGCCCGGCGAATACGACGCCGTCGTCGAGCGCCTCGGGCGTGTACCGAGCTACGCCGAGCTGGGCATCTACTCGGTGATGTGGTCCGAGCACTGCTCGTACAAGAACTCGATCCTGCAGCTCAAGACGCTCCCCCGCGACGGCGCGAACGTCCTCGCCGGAGCCGGGGCTGAGAACGCGGGCTTGATGGACCTCGGCGACGGCCTCGCGGTCGCGTTCAAGATCGAGAGTCACAACCACCCCAGCGCCGTCGAGCCCGTGCAGGGCGCCGCGACGGGGGTCGGCGGCATCCAGCGGGACATCTTTACGATGGGCGCGCGGCCGATCTGCTCGCTGAACTCGCTGCGCTTCGGGAGCCTGGACAGCCCGCGCGTGCGCTTTCTGCTCGACGGCGTCGTGCGCGGCATCGGTGGCTACGGTAACTCGTTCGGCGTCCCGACCGTCGGCGGCGAGGTCGTGTTCGACCCGTCGTACGAGGGCAACCCGCTCGTCAACGCGATGTCGGTCGGCATCGTGCGCGTCGGGGAGACAGCGACGGCGACGGCCTCGGGGCCTGGCAACCCGGTCTTTCTCGTCGGCGCGAGCACGGGCCGCGACGGCATCCACGGCGCGACGTTCGCGAGCGAGGAAATCAGCGAAGTGTCCGAGGCGAAGCGGCCCAACGTGCAGGTCGGCGACCCGTTTACCGAGAAGCTGCTGCTGGAGGCGAGCCTGGAAGCCATCGCGACCGGCGCGGTCGTCGGGATGCAGGACATGGGCGCGGCCGGCATCACGTGCTCGACCTGCGAGATGTCCGAGAAGGGCGGCGTCGGGATGGACCTCGACCTCGAACGCGTCCCGCAGCGCGAGACGGGCATGACGCCCTACGAGATTCTGTTGAGCGAGAGTCAGGAGCGAATGCTCGTCGTCGTCGAGGCTGGCCGCGAGGCCGAGATCGAGGCCGTCTTCGACCGCTGGGACCTCCACGTCGCCCGCATCGGCGTCGTGACCGACTCCGAGCGCGTGCGGGTGCGGTGGCATGGCACGCTCGTCGCCGACGTGCCGGCCGAGCACCTCGTGCTCGGCGGGGGCGCGCCGGTGTACACCCGCGAGACCGCCCGTCCGGCCCACCTCGACACGACGCGCGCCTTCCGTGACGCGCTCCTCGACGACCTGACGCCCGAGACAGCCCGCGCGGCGCTCGTCGCCCTCGTCGGGCAGCCCAACATCGCCTCCAAGGCGTGGGTCTACGAGCAGTACGACACGCACGTCCGGACCAACACGGTCGCGGGTCCGGGCCCGACCGACGCAGCCGTCGTCCGCATCAAGGAAACTGCGACCGTGGACGCCGACGGGGCGACGACGACGCGCGGGCTGGCTGTCTCGACGGACTGCAACGGGCGCTACGTGTACCTCAACCCGCGGCGCGGCGCGCAGATCGCGGTCAGCGAGGCCGCGCGCAACGTCGTCTGTGCCGGAGGCGCCCCGCTCGGCGTCACCAACTGCCTGAACTTCGGCAACCCGTACAAGCCCGAGGTCTACTGGACGTTCGTCGAGGCCGTGGGTGGAATGGGCGACGCCTGCCGGGCGCTCGGGACGCCCGTCACCGGCGGGAATGTGAGCTTCTACAACGAGAGTCCCGACGGGGCCGGCGGCACGCGAGCGGTCTTCCCGACGCCGACGATCGGTATGGTTGGGCTCGTCGAGAGCGTCGAGCGGCACACGACGACGGCGGCGTTTGTCCCGGCTGCACCGGGCGCCCTCGGCGATGCGATCGTGCTCGTCTCGCCGGCCGACTGGTGGCACACGGGCGGCATCGAAGGGTCCGAATACCTCGCGACCGCCCACAGCCTGACGGCTGGCGACGCGCCGCACCTCGACCTTGCCGAGGAGACCACCGTCCAGGCGACGGTCCTCGCCGCGATCCGCGCTGGCCTGGTCCGCTCCGCTCACGACGTTTCGGACGGCGGCCTCGCGGTCTGCCTCGCCGAGTCGTGCATCCACGGCGCCATCGGGGCCGAGGTCGCCCTGCCGGCGACGGACGCTCGGCTCGACGCGGTCCTGTTCGGCGAAGCGCAGAGCCGCATCGTGCTGTCGGTGGTCCCTGCGTCGGTTGCGGCCATCGAGGCCCTTGCGGCCATGCATGGCGCGTCGGCGATGCGCGTTGGGACGGTCGGCGGGGACGCGCTGCAGATCGCCGTCGGCGATGCGCCTGTCCTCGCCGTCCCCGTCGCGGACCTAGACCGCCCGTACCGCGCCACGCTGCCCGAGGCGATGGACGCGGCGGTCGCCGCGGCCTAACCGATCACGTCCCGGCGACTTCGGCCTCTAGCCGCGCCGCCGGCTCGGCTGGCTCCTCGTGCCCGCCGTCCTCCCCGTCCGGCTCGGTGCCGAGCGGAAGCCTGACTTCGATCGTCGTCCCGGTGCCAGGCGCACTCTCGACCGTGATGGTGCCGCCCATCAGGTCCACGAGCGCGCGCGTGATCGACATGCCGAGGCCTGTGCCCTCGTGGCTCCGCGCCTCGCCTTCGGACGCTTGGCGGAACTCGTCGAACAGGTTCGGGAGAAACTCCGGCTCCATCCCAATCCCGGTGTCGGTCACCGATAGCCACGCCGACGTGCCATGCGTGCGGAGGGCAACGGTGACGGAGCCGACGTCCGTGAACTTGATGGCGTTGCCGAGCAGGTTGATCAGCACGCGATCCAGCGCGCCGGCATCGAGGACGGCCGGGAGCGCGGGCACGGCGGGGGCGAAAACGAGCTGGAGCCCCTTTTTGGCCGCAAGCCCGTCGAAGAGGCGCACGCCCGAGCCGATGTGCGCGACGAGGTCCATGGGCGCCGGCCGCAGCGTCTCCTGCGCGGCGTCGAGACGGGCGAGGTCCAGAACCGAGTTGAGGGTCGCGAGCAGGCGGTGGCCGCCGGATTCGATGGACGCGACGAGGTCCTGCTGCTCCTCGCCGACCTCCTCGCGGAGAATCTCGGCGAAGCCGATCACGGCCG
>DASVSE010000531.1:0-10261 GCA_036388235.1 Rubricoccaceae bacterium
GGGCGCGGCTCCAGAACCGAGCCGCCTCGGACGTCCCTGTCGGAACGGGCAGTCCGGTCACGAGCGGGGCCCACGTCGCCCCGCCGTCGGACGAGACCGACAGACCGGTCTGGGTCCGAACGACTCGAGAGGTCCCGTCTCCCACCGCGTCGCGAATGACGCCCGCCGGGCAGGCCGCTGCCGTCCACGCCGCTGCGCCGTCGGCGAGGCGGATGCACCCTCCCTCGGTCTGGGCGAAGACGGCGCCGGGGAACGAGACGCCGGCCAGAATTGGCCACGGGCCAACCGGCGACTGGGGGAGCCCGGCCGAGATCTCGGTCCACGTCGAGCCACCGTCGAGCGACCGGAAGGCGGCCCCGTAACGCTCCAGAATCCCCACGTGCTTGGCGCCGCGTGCGTAGCCGTGGAGCGCGAACAGGGCGTCGCCGTGCGCGACGAGCGCGTTGGGAAACCGGCTGAGCGCGTTCGCGGGGAGTGGGGGCTGGGCCGTCGGCGTCCACGTCGCGCCGTCGTCGACGCTTCGCCGAATCCCGGCCACCGTCGCGATGACGATGCGCCCGGGCGTCACCGCAGGCCGGACGGCCTGGGCCCCGTTCAAAACAGGTATCCAGGTCGCGCCCCGGTCTGTACTCCGAAGCACCTGCGCCCCGGCTGTCACCAGGAGCGAGCCCGACGCGGAGACGGGAACGGGGCTCGACGCGACGACATCCGGCAGGGGGGCCCAGCCGGTGCCGTCGAAGGCGTAGACCCGGCTGGCTGCCGAGAGGTAGAGCGCATCGCCGGACGCGATGGCATCCGGGCGGGCGGGCGGGGCGGGCAGGGCTGTCCATCCCGCCCCGCTCCACCGCGCGAGCCCGGAGCCCGTGCGCGATGCCGCAACGAGCCCGGCCGCCCCGGCGTGCAGATCGACTCCGATGGAGGAGGTGGGCAGCCCGGCCGAGACGTCCGTCCAGGTGGTGCCGCCGTCGACCGAGCGGTGGACGCCGCCCGTGTGGGAAAACCAGATTGCGCCGTGGTGTCGGACAAGCGAAATGGGCGCGACCGACCTGGCGTTGAACGGTGCCCCCGGCTGCACGAGCGCGGTCCAGGCCGTGTCGCCGGGCGCGTGCCGGTAGACGCCCCCGAACACGTAGGCCGTCCCGGCAACGAGGACGGCATCGCCATCGGCGAGCGCGGCGACCATGCCGGTAAGCGGGGCCGAGAACGTGGCAGACCCCGCCCCCCAGTTGGACGTCACCCTGATGTCGTCCTGGACCGTCTCCCATGTGGCGCCGTCGTCCGAACTGACCCGGAGCGAGTCGGCACCGTTGCCGGCCAGGAACAGGTCCGTTCCGTCCATCGGCAGCAGCCTCGACCCGGAGGGCACATCCGAGACCGCGGTGAACGTCACCCCGGCGTCGGTCGAGAGCAGGAAGCCGTCGCCGGAGGTCTGGGCAAACACACGCGGTCCGCTCGCGGCCATTGCGCTGACGCCGGACAGCTCCGGAGCCGCCGATGTCCACGCGCCCCCGGTGAACCGGGCAGACGCGGACGGGTGTGCGGCAAGCAACGCGCCCGAGGGAGCGGCAAGCTCACGGAACGTTCCCCCAGGCGGCCCGCCGGTCGGGATCCACTGGGCCGATGCCGGCCCGGCAAGAAGGGCGAGAACGGCGAGAACGGACAGGTGACGCATGGCAGCAGCGGGCGTACGTCCCCAACAATACGTCACCTGCCGGAATAATCGCCGCCCGGTCTACCCTTTTACGGCGCCGAGCGTCAGGCCCGAGATGAGGTACCGGCTCAGCACGAGAAAGAGCGCGATTACGGGAATCGAGACGAGGAGGGAGCCCGCCGCATACAGCCCCCACTGCGTCGCGAGCGACGACTGGAACAGTTTCAGCCCGACCGGGAGCGTAAACAGCTCGGTGTCCTGCAGGACGACCGCGGCGACGACGTACTCGTTCCACGCGCTCATGAACGAGAACAGGGCCGTGATGACGAGCGCGGGCGCGGCAAGCGGCAGGATCACCTTGTAGAACGCCTGCCACGGGCTCGCGCCGTCGATGCGGGCCGCCTCTTCGAGACTTGCGGGGATCGTGTCGTAGTAGCCCTTCATCTGCCACACGCAGAACGGCAGGGCCGTGGCCGTGTAGATCACCACGATGCCGATGTACGAGTTGATGAGCCCCAGGCGGACGAGGACGATGTAGAGCGGCAGCAGCAGCATCGTCGCCGGAAACATCTGCGTCACGAGGATGCCCGAGAGCGCACCCTTGCGACCCTTGAAGCGGAACCGGCTGAGTGCGTAGCCGGCCGTTGAGGCGAGCGTGACTCCGGTGATGGTGACCACGAGTGAGACGAGGAGGCTGTTGCCGAGCCACTTTAGGAACGCCGTCTCGGTCAGCAGCACGCGGTAGTTGTTCAGCGACGCGCCCTCGGGAATGAACGCGAGCGACCGCTGGAGCAGCTGGTCGCTCGGGCGCAGCGACACCGTGATGATGTTGAGGATCGGGAAGACCGCGATGAAGGCGAACAGCGCCAACACGGCGTACGCCCCGAGGCGCGAGAAGACGGATTTCATCGGTCGGATCGGTGGGTCAGGGATCGGGGCTAGCGCATCGTGCCCACGACGACGTCGTAGACGTTGGGCGAGTCGGCGTCGGCCCGCCCGCCGCCGTCGGCCGTCGGCGGGCCTCGGCGGACGTCGCGGAAGGCGCCGTCGCCGTCCAGGGCTCCGACGAGGACGGTGACTTTGGTGCCGCCGGGCAGTCGGGGAAGAACAGACATCGGGAGCGCGATCAGGAGCGTGCCGTCGGCCGCGTCGAAGACGCCGGCGCCATCGATAGAGGCGATCACATTGCCGCGCGCGTCTTCGACCGTGAGGTCGGTCCCGGCATAGATCAAAAAGTCGAACGCCTCGGCTTCGGGGAAGCGGTAGCGCGCGTTGCGCCCGATCCCGCGCTCGCCGCCTTCGCCCGTGTCGAGCGCGATCGCGACGGCGGTCTGAACGTCGCCCGCAGGCAGGGCCGAGAACTCGACGCGGAAGTAGGTCGTCGAGTCGTCGCGGGCCACTTCGAGGTAGGTCACGTCGAGCGCCCCGTCTTCGACCCTCTCGGGGTAGCTGAACGTGCTTGTCGAGCCCCAGTCGTCGCCAGCTGGATCGGTCTCGGTGAGCGAGAGGGCGGCGGCGGGGTTGTCGCGGCGGACCTGGGCGGGCGAGAGCGAGCGGTTTTCGGCCCGGGCGCGGGTGACGGGATACTCGTCGCGGATGTCGGGCACGGCAAACGCAAAGCCGTCCCACGTGCCGGGGAGCGCCGGCAGCGGACGCGCCGCGACGGGCTCGTCGCCGACGGTGACCCGACCACCGCTGAGCGAGACCGTGAACGAGTCGCGGACGGCGACGAGCGTGTCGTTTTGCGTGGTCGCGAGGGCGAGCGCGACGTCGGCGCCGCCGGCGCGGAGGCGGAGCGTGGCCCCGGCCGGGAGCGCGCCGCTGGGCACGACGGACGCCGTGAGCCCGTCGCCGTCGGGCGTCAGCCGCAGCGTCACGCGGCCGCGCCCGAGGCGCATCCTTAAGGTCGTCGCGCCCCACGCCTCGGGCAGGTGCGGCTCCACGACGAGCGTGTCCGGGCTCGCATGGGTCGCGCCGGCGAAGCCTTCGACGGCCGCCGAGATCAGGCCGGCAAGGCCCCACGGGCTGACCGGCGCTCCGCCGATGCCCGGATCGGCATCCGCCTCGCGCGGATTGGCATCGACGAGTTCCGGCAGCGCCCCGACGACGCCGCGATCGAGCATCAGGTCCGCCTGCGCGGCGAACAGCTCGGCGGCCGGGACGGTCCCGCCCGTCTGCGCCATGAGCGTGATCACGGGGCCGGCGTGCGACGTCCAGACGAGGCCCTCGGTGCGGGCGGCCGTGAGCGTGTACAGGCCGCGCCCATCGACGAACGGGTGGAAGAGGCTGTCGGCCTGGTCCAGGCTCGCGACGCCCCACGGGAAGACGAGCCGCTCGGCGAGCGGACGCGCGAGCGCTGCGCGGCGGGCGTCGGGGACGGCGCCGCGGAGGCGGGCGAGGGCGAGCAGGCCGCCCGGCCGCAGATCCGGCACAGGTTGCTGCTGCGCGTCGAGGCGGTCGGCGACGAGCGTGCCGCGCCCGAAGGCGCCCTCAAAACGCCGTGCGAGCACGACCGAGGTATCGGCGTACCAGCGGGCGTTGGAGCGGTTGGAGACGCCCATGATCGCAGCAAAGTCGGCCGCCGACTGGAGGGCCTGCCAGAGCGCGCCCTGTGCCTCGGCGGGCGCTGCGCGGCGGACGACGCCCCGAAGCGCCGGATCTCCATCGAAGGGCGTCCCGCGGCCGTCGCGCGTCGTGAGAAAGCCCAGGGTGTCGGTCTGCGTGACCTGGCGGTCGTCGCGCTCGTAGAGGCCGCGGAGGGCGAAGACGGTCTTGAACCAGAAGTTGGGACCCGACGACACGAGCGACCGCTCGCCGGTCGTGCGGACGATGGCGCCGGCCGCGGCGAGAAAGAGCGGCGTCGCTTCGGCGGTCGCAAAGACAGCGTCGCCCTGGGGCGTGACGATGTCGGGCGCGCGGCCGAGCGGCTGCAGGCGGCGGTCGAAGAGTTGTGCTTCGGCGGTTGTGAGCAAGAGCGCGCGGGCCGTCGCCCACTGCCCGGCGTCGAGGAAGGCCGGGACGGCTTCCATCGTCGAGCGGGGCGTGAGGGGCTCGCGACCGGGCAAGCCGGGCATCAGAACCGTCCGGCCCGAGTCGGCGCGGACGACGAGGGCGTCGAGCGACAGCAGTGCCCAGTTCAGGGCGGTGTTGGTGCGGGCGTCGGCGGTCGTGACGGGCGCCTCGGCGAGGATCGCAGCCATCCGCGCCGAGCGGGCGTCTCGGAGTGCCTCGGCCTGGCGGACGGCCGCGCGGGCCTTCTGCACGGCCTCGGCCGCCGTCCGCCCGGTCGCCACGACGACGCGGCCGGGCGTCGCAAAAGCGACCTCTCCCAAGATGAACGTCGGGGCTGCCTGCTCGTCGTCGCTCGGCCGCTCGGTCGCCCGGGCCGAGCGGACGGCCGAGGCGCCGCGGCCCGCCGCGACGACGGCCGTCCACGCGGCGGCATTGGCCGAATCGCCTGCGCTCGCGGGGCGGGCAAAGACGAGCGCGTCCCCGGTCCGACTCACGCGGTAGGCGTCGGCCGTGCCGCGGTCGCTGGCAATCGGACGGAAGCCGACCGTCCCGACCGAGTCCGGCACGTCGACGAGGAGCGTGCCGCGGCCGTCGAGCAGCGTCACGCGCTCGGTGAGGTGCGGCCGTGCGGCGCGCTGTAGGTCGGCGAGGATCCGGCTCAGCACGCCGCCGGTGTCCGGCGCAGCGTAGGCGCGGACGGCAAAGTCGGGCCGGGCGACGCCGCGCGTGCGGTTTTCGGGGCCGAAGTCGACCGAGTCGGCGTCGAGGTGCCACGTCCACGTGTCCAAGACGGGTGCCGCCCCAACCGAGAACCCGGCGCCTGGGAGGGGCCCGGCGAGGCCGTCGAGCCATGCTGCGCCGGCGCCGTCGGTGAGGAAGGCGGCCCGCACGTCAGCGAGCGAGTCCGCCGGGGGCGCGACCTCGACGGCGAGGGCCGCAAGTGCGGGCGGGCCGTCCTGCGCGAGCTGCAGCTCCACAGCGTCGTCCGAGCACGCCGAAGCGGCAACGGCGAGAACGAGCAGGGCGAGGCGGTAGGGCACGGGACGGGGTTCGGAGGGCGGACACGGCGACCGGCGTACACGGAAGCTCGTACCAGCGCGTCCTCAGTACATCGACTCGGTCGCCTTCGTCCGGTTGAGGAAGACCTGCGTAAAGAGAAACAGGACCGCGAAGATCACCATCGAGAGGGCCGCCGCCCAGCCGAAGCGGTACATCGAGAAGGCGGCCTTGTAGACGTAGCTCACCAGGATGTGCGTCTGGTCGTTCGGCTCGCCGCCGTTCGAGATCAGCCACACGACGTTGATGTTGTTGAACGTCCAGACGGTCCCGAGCGTGATCGCGGGGATCATGACGGGCCGCAGGAGCGGCAGCGTGATCCGCCGGAACTGCGTCCACGCGCTCGCGCCGTCGACGTCGGCCGCCTCGTAGAGCTCGCCCGGGATGGACTGCAGCCCGCCGAGCGCGATGACCATCATAAAGGGGAAGCCGAGCCAGACGTTCGTCAGGATAGCCGCGGCGAAGGCGTTGAACGGGTCCGTGAGCCACGCGACGGGCGCGACGCCGAGCTTGCCGAGGAAAAGGTTGATCGCGCCGAACTCGAAGTTGAACATCCCTCGCCACGTCAGGGCCGTGATGTACTGCGGCACGGCCCACGGGAGGATGAGCAGGATCCGCCACGCCGGCTTGCCCTTGATAAACTTCTGGTGCAACACGACGGCCAAGAAGACGCCGAGGACGACGTGGAAGAACACGTTGACCGCTGTCCACACGATGGTCCGCCCGAAGACGCCCCAGAAGGCGGGCTCCTGAAAGACGCTCGCGTACTGCCGGACCCCCACGATGTGCCAGTCGCGCATCGTGTAGATGTTCATGTTGGACAACGAGATAATCACGTTGTACAGGAACGGGAACGCCACGACGGCGAGCACGATGACGGCCATCGGGCCCATCATGCCCAGCAGGAACAGGCGCTGCCGCCACGCCTCGCTCATCCCGCTGGATGGGAGGGCGCCATCGGTCGCGGGCACGCGTGGCGATCCCTGTGGCTCCATCGTGCCACGGCTCTTTTCCCTCATCTCGAGGGCCATCGCGTCGGTCGGGGCGTCCAGCATCGGGTGGGATCGGGAAGGTGAGCGGACCGGAGGCGACACGCGTGGCGCATCCCGATCTAGCATTCCTCAGTTCAGAAAGGTGTCGTTGATGCGCTTCTCGACGTTCTCCTGCATCTGCCGGGCGCCTTCCTCGGCCGACACCTGGCCGTTCATGACGAGCTGATACGGGCCTTTCATGCCGTCCCAGATCTGGCGCAGCTGCGGCTCCGTCGGCATGGGGCGGCTGTGGGCGATCTGCGCGAGCGACTGCTGGAGGATCGGGTTGTCGCGCACGACGGGCCCGTTGCGGACGGCCGTGCGGACGGGGATCGTCGAGAGGCGCTCGGCCATCTCGGTCTGGATCGCGTCGCCGGTGAGCAGCTGGACGAGGCCGAGCACGGCGGGCAGCTTCCATGCGGGCACGGCGGGGTTGACCGAGTACGCCTTGGCGGCAGCCATCGGCTGTGCCCAGAGGCCCGTCTCGGTGTTGAACGGGATCGGGGCGAGCGCGTAGTCCACGCCGGCCTCGCCGTAGCCCGCCCACGCCCACGGCCCGTTGATGATCGCGGCGGAGGCGCCATCGCGGAAGAGCGTGTTGGCCGTCTCGTAGTCAGACTCGCGCGGGATCACGTTGTGGACGTCGCGGAGGTCGAGGACGTACTGGATGGCGCGGACCATCTCGGGCGTGTCGAGCGTCGGGTTGCCGGCGTCGTCCATCACCCAGCCGCCGAAGCTCGTCAGGAACGGGATGAAGAAGAACGGCTCGGTGTAGTTCCAGGTCAGGGCGTACTCGTCCGGGCTCCCGTTGCCGTCGGTGTCGCGCGTGAGCCGCGCCCCGAGCGAGTCGAGCGCGCCGAGCGTCCGGGGCGGCTCGGGCATGAGGGCGGTGTTGTAGACGAACGTGAGGTGGTTGCCGACCTGGTCGGCGACGCCGAGCAGGTGGCCATCGTAGCGGAGCAGGCCCGTCGAGTCGAAGCCGGCGAGAAAGCGCGTTGGCAGGACGCCTTCGAGCGGCCGGGCCGTCTCGGTGATGCTCAGCGTGCCGATGTTGTCTGCCGGGCCGTAGAACAGGTCCGGCCCCTTGCCGCCGATGGCGGCGAAGAGGTACTGGTTGCGCAGCTCCTCGGTCTCCTTGTAGAGCAGGACGACCTCGATCGAGTCCTGGCGGCCGTTGTACTGGCCTACCCACTGTTCGAGAAAGTCGCGCTCGGCGGCGTCCTTCTGGTGCCAGATGCGAACGACGGTCGGCTCGCCGGGCGGCGGCGGGCCGTCGGCCGAGGCGCAGCCGGCGAGCGCTGCCGCGAAGAGGAGCGCGAGGATCGGTTTCATGGCGCGGAGGGCAGCGTCGGGGCGGGCCGGGCGGTAAGGGCGTCGTCGATCCACTCACGGGCGATGCCGACGAGCGGATCGTCGGCGAGATGCGCCTCGGCGGCGAACGTCCGGGCGCGGACGTAGGCGCGTTCGGCAGCCGGAGCGTCTCCCGCCTGGGCGTGCGAGACGGCCGTCTGGAGAAGCTGAAACAGGACGACGCTGCCAAGGTCCACGATGCCCTCGTGCGGCCCGGCAAAGTCGGCCCCGCAAATGGCCCCGGCTGTCTCGGCGGCCGCGAGGTCGAACGGCGGCTCGTCGGCGCGCCCGGGCCGCTGGTAGGCGCCAGCGCTGACGACGGCGGGCGCGACGCGCCCGAAGGTCTCAGGATCGAGCGTCAGCGTGCCGACGACGGGCTGCGCAGCGCTGGCCCATGAGGTAATGAGCGCGGATGCCCCGGGATCGTCCGCGCGGATAACCTGGACATCGGGGCGGAGGCCGTGCGCCTGGAGGTCTCGCAGAGCCCCCGTGTCAGCCTCGTTCTGGGCGACGACGATGGCGTTCGGCGGGACCGATTCGAGCGTCCACCGCGCGAGGGCGAGCCCACTCCCCTGCCCCATCGCGGGCGCGGCGAGGCCGAGCATCAGGAGCAGGACAGCGAGGCGTGGGATCACTCGTGAAGGCCGTTGGGGCGAACGTCGGGGCCGTCGGCGGGACGGAAGACGACGGCTGTGCGGGGCGGCAGGCGCAGTCCAATCGCCGAGCGGCCGTCTTCCTCGAGGATGAACACGAGCGACGGGACGACCGCGAGGCTACCGCTCGACGCGAAGATCGGCACGAGTGGTGTCCGCGGTGCGTCGGCCGGGAAGGCCAGAAACTGGCTCTCGTCGCTGCGGTTGAGGGCGACAACACGGCGCTCGCCCCCGAGCGTGCGTTCGAAGGCGACCGACTGCGCGACCGAGTCGGCAGCGAGGACGCGGAGGCTGCCGTGCCGCAGGACGGCGTCGCCGTGGCGAAGGGCGATGGCGCTCTTGTAGAACGCGAACAAGCTCCGGTCGAACGCGATCGGGTCCGGTGTGCGCGGGCGCCCGAGCGGGTCCAAGGCCTGATCGACGTAGACGAGGTCGGGCCAGACCATCGGCTGGCGGTCGTCAGGGTCGTCGGCGCCCCACATGCCGGCCTCGTCGCCGTAGTAGAGCATCGGGACGCCCGGGAGCGCCATCTGGAGCGTCACGGCGAGGCGCTGCACGTCGCGCTCGTCGGCGCTCGGCGCCTGCACGTTGTAGCGGTCCGTCTGGCGCGGACCCGCTTCGCGGTCGTAGTTCGCGCCGAGCCCGCCGTTGACGATCATCGATGCGAGGCGGTCGGTGTCGTGGCCGGCGTAGAGGTTGAACAGGCCTGTGCGCGTCGCTTCGGGATAGGCTGCGAAGCGCGCCGCGAGGTCGCGGGCGAACGTCTCGGCACCCTGCCGGCGGTCGAACAGGAACGCGTCGGCGGGGATGGCGAGGGCGTGGTAGTTCATCACGGACTGGAAGCCCGTCCGGACGAGGTAGTCCGAGGCATCGCCCCACTCCTCGGCGACTGTGTATGCGTCCGGATTGACGGACGCGACAAGGGCGGTCCAGTCGCGCCAGAAGCCGTCCGGGACCTCGCCCGAGACGTCGAGGCGCCAGCCGTCGATGCCGTCCGACGGGTCGCCATCACCGTTGGGGTCCATCCAGCGCCGCGTCGCGTCGAAGACGTAGGCTTTGACGTCCGGGTGGAGATCGGTACCCGCCGGGTTGTTGGCGAGGACGGGGAGCGGTTTGAAGCCCCACCAGCCGTTCCAGTCGAACTCAGAGGTCGGTGTCGCCGGGTCGTCCCACGTCGTGACCTCGTACCAGTCTGCGTACGGGCTCGCCTGGCCGTCTCTGCGGACGCTCTCGAAGGCCCAGAAGCGCGTCCCGGTGTGGTTGAACACGCCGTCGAGGACGACGCGGATGCCGCGCGCGTGGAGCGCAGCGAGCACGTCGAAAAAGAGCCGGTCGGCACTCGTGAGCTGCCACGTTGCCGGGTCGGCCGTCTCGGTCGCAATCGCCGCGATGTCGCCCTGCGGGTCGGGCCCGAAGTACGGGTCGATGTGGTGGTAGCTCGTCGCGTCGTACTTGTGGAGGGAGGCCGCGTAGAAGAGCGGGTTGAAGTAGACGAGCGTGACGCCGAG
>DASVSE010000532.1:0-4922 GCA_036388235.1 Rubricoccaceae bacterium
CCCGCGCGAGCAAGTCGTCCTTGATGTCCCCGTCGCCATCCGCATCAAGAAAGCCCGTGAGCGCGCCGATCGCGCCCGAGGGCGCCGCCTTGCGGGCGACCGTCGCCTCCTGCGCGAGCGCGCCCGACAGCTCGGCCGGCCCGGCGTTGCGGCTGCTCATGTACTTGCCAATGGCGGCCATCACGATGGGCGCGAGGATCGGGAGCAGACGCGACACCTGGCTCGCGTTGAGGCCCGACGCCTGAGCAACGCCCTGCTCGACCTTCGACTGCTGGCCGCCGAGAATGTGGCCGAGGATGCCGCCGCCGTCAGTCGCTTTGCCGCCGAGGAGTCCCCCGAGGAGGCCGCCGAGCATGCCACCTCCGCCCCCGCCGCCGAGCATCCCGCCGAGCGCGCCACCGAGTCCGCCGCCGGCCGGGGCGCCGGCCTGCCCGCCGCTCATGTGCGACAGGAAGCCGCCGAGGTTGTCGAGCAGCGACCCGTCGTGGTCGCGTTGGACCGCCCCGGCGAGGGCTTGCGCGCCGTGCGGCGTGTTCGTGTTGCGGTCGAGGCCCGTCAGCAGCGCCGGGAGCGCGGCGCCGACCGCGCGGCTCGTCTGCGCCTCGTCGGCGCCGATGGCCTGGGCGATCTGGCCCATCGGGGCACCGTTGAGGCTCTGAGCGAGGACGTCGAGAATGGCGGACATGCGAGATGAGGCGAGAGAGGGGAAGCCCGCCAACGGTGCCGCGGGCGCCGGCGGTTCCCCCGCTATGCGTCCCGCGCCTCGAGCAGGCCGACGGGACACCACCCGCGGAGGGCGTTCGAGACGGCGAGGGCGTCGGCCGTACGGAGGTCGTCGGGGGTCAGGCGGGCCTCGCGGGCGCCGGGCAGCGTCGCGAGAAAGACAGCCCGGGCGACCCCCGGCAGACCGCCGGCCGCGAGCGGCGGCGTGAGCCACATCTCGCCGCGGCGCACCCACACACTCGTCCGGCTGCCCTCGACGATCTCGCCGGCATCGGAGACCAGAATCGCCTCGTCGGCGCCAGCGGCGAGGGCGCGGCGGTACGGCACCTCGTAGTGCGCCCGCTCGGTCGTCTTGTAACGGCAGAGCAGGCTGCCGGCCTCGCGGAGCGGATCCGGGCAGAGCCAGACTGTCCGGAACGGCGGGCCGACGAGCGGCACGGCTTCGGCATAGACCTCGTCGCCGAGCGTCAGGCGAACCCGGTGCACCGCGGCCGGCGCGGCCCAAGCGAGCGCCTCGACGACGGCCGAGCGCGCCTGCGCCTCGTCGAAGGCAAACCCGAAAACGGGCGCTGAGGCGGCGAGGCGCGCGAGGTGACGGTCTAGGAGCGCCACGATCCCGTCCTCGGCGCGCATCGTTTCGAGCAGCTTCACGGCGCGGGCGGGGCGTCGCCCGGGTCTGCTGGGACGCGGATTGGCGCGCCCGCGAGGGATTCGAGGACGCGTGCCTTGAGCAGGCACTCGTCGTACTCGTCGTCCGCACGGCTGTCCCACACGACGCCCGATCCGACGCTGTACCGGCCCTGAAAACCGCCCTCGGCGTCGGGCGTGAGCGTGGCAGTTCGGATGGCGACGCTGAAGGCGGCCGTCGCGAGCCCGCCCGCCGTCCCGGGCGCGGCGTAGCCGACGGCGCCGCAGTACGCGCCGCGCGGGCTGTCTTCGAGCGTCCGCAGAATCTCGACGGCGCGGCGCTTCGGCGCACCCGTCACCGAGCCGCACGGGAACGTCGCCGTGAGCACGTCCGCGAGGCCGGCGTCGGGCCGCAGGCGAGCCGTGACCGTTGAGGTCATCTGCGTCAGCGTCTCGTAGCGCTCGGCCGCGAACAGGGCCGGCACGCGGACCGACCCCGCCTCGGCGACGCGGCTGACGTCGTTGCGGAGCAGGTCGACGATCATGAGGTTCTCAGCGCGGTCCTTGTCCCGGGCGACGAGTTCGGCGACGAGGCGGTCGTCCGCCTCGGGCGTCACGCCGCGCGGCGTAGTGCCCTTCATCGGGCGCGCAGTGACTGTTCGCCCGCCGGCGTCCGGGTCCACGCGGAAGAACAGCTCGGGCGAGACCGAGAGGACCGCCGTCTCACCGAGGCTCAGAAAGGCGCCGTACTGGACGCGCTGACGGGCACGGAGCGCGGCGTAAAGTGCAGCCGGCGCGGCGTCGGTGCGGAAGGTCAGCGGGGCCGTGAGGTTGACCTGGTACACGTCGCCGTCGCGGATATGCGCGCGGGCGCGGGCTATCCGCTCACCGTAGTTCGAGCGGGACAGGGAAAACGCGAGGTCCCTGATCGACACGCCCGCACCGAGCTGGTCGAAGGCGTCGCCAAGCGAGCCGAGGCGCTCGGGCGCGCGGTACACGCCGAGCCAGACGAGCGGCACGGGGGGATCCGATGCGGCCGTCGCGAGGCCGTCGATGAGGGCCGCGCCGGCCTCGTAGGCGAGCATTCCGGCGACGTGAAAGCCGTCGGCGAGCGCGGCGTCGGCCGCGGCGAGGGCCGGGCGGACGTCGGCGAGCGTGCGCGCCTCGATGACGCGGACGGGCGCCTCGAACAGAAGCGCGCCACCGTGCCCCGAGTCGGCGTCCGGGCGGGCGCTGTCCAGCAGGACCGTCCCGGGCTGGGCGAGGCGGAGGGCGAGGCGGTCGGGCACGCGGCGCACGGTGGGATCGGGCGCGGTACTCAGCGGCAAGCGGTGGGGTTGCCCCCGGGCGCCCGGACGCGCCCTAGTTGCCGCCGTACGCAACGACCGCGCCGTCGCCGTCGTCGCCCGTCAGGTTGGCGAGGGCGGGGCCGAGGGCAGCGCGGAAGTCCCGGGCGCGCATCCGCTCGACGACGTCGCCGCGGCCGGCGCAGTAGCCGAGCAGCGCGTGCGGCCGCTGAAGGTGCTGGAGCCCCTCGCGGACAACCCACATGTGCCACGGCCGGAAGTCCGGGTCGAACGGCCCGACGAGTCGCGCGTAGAGGCGGTTCGCTGCCCGCTCGCAGTCGGCCTCGGAAGGCATCTCGCCGAGTTCGAGCAGCCGCTGGAGGCCGCCCCAGATATAGCCCGCCAGAAAATCGTGCTGGCCGTCCGTGAGCGGAAAGTCCGACTGCGGGCCGGCGTAGCCGAGGTCCTGAAGCGGGACCCGGATGCACGCCTCGACGTGCGAGACGGCCTCACGGATCATGGCCTCGACGTAGGCGGGGGACTTCGGCGGGAGCGGGCGGCGGGACATGCTGAGGCGGATGGGGTGTCCGTGCCGCTCATGCCGACGCCGTGCGCGCTGCCGCAGCGCCCCGTTCAGTCGCCCCCGATGGTACCTCCCCGTGCCCCTTCGTCAAGCTGACCAAGCGCGGGACAGGTGCACCGCGTGTTGTCCCGGAGCGAGACAGGCCGACGTCAGGCCGTCCAGTCGGGGTAGGACGCGTCGCGCTCGTGAATCACCCGGACCGGCTCGGGCCACTCGATGCCAAAGGCGGGGTCGTCGTACCGGACGCCGAAGGCGGCCTCGGGGACGTAGGGCGCCGAGATGGTGTAAAACGCCTCGGTCTCGTCGGCGAGGGTGAGGAAGCCGTGGGCGCAGCCCTCGGGGACGTAGAGCGCGTCGCCGTTCTGGGGCGTGAGCGTGGCCGCCGTCCATCGGCCGCGCGTCGGCGAGTCCGTACGGAGGTCGAGGCAGACGTCGTAGAGCGCGCCCCGCGTGCAGCGGACGAGCTTGGCCTCGGCGTGGGGCGCGTTCTGAGCGTGCATCCCACGGAGCGTCCCGCGGAGGGCGTTGAACGAGACCGAGCACTGCACCACGCCCGCGGCGAGGCCGTGCGCGGCGAAGACCTCGGCGTCCCACGTCCGCGCAAAGTGCCCGCGGGCGTCCGCGTGGCGCTCGGGCCGGACGACGACGCAGCCGGGGATGTCGGTTGGGACGAACTGCATCGGGGCGGGTGGACGGGGCGAGACGAGGTCTCTCCCCGCTCGGCTAAAAGACCTCGACGGCGGGGATCGGGACGACGAATTGACCGCCCCACTCGCGGATGCCGGCCATCTGCCCGGCGATCTCGTCGCGGAGGTTCCACGGGAGCAGGAGCAGGTAGTCCGGCTTCGTCTCGAAGATGTGCGCGGGGTCGTAGATCGGCAGGCGCGTGCCGGGCGTGAAGGTGCCCTGCTTGGTCGGATTGCGGTCGACGGTGTAGGCGACGAGGTCGGTCCGGATGCCGCAGTAATTCAGCAGCGTGTTGCCCTTGCCGGGCGCGCCGTAGCCGGCGACGGTCTTGCCGTCACGCGCGGCGGCGATCAGGAAGTCCAGCAGGCCGCGCTTGACCTCGCGCGTGCGCGCGGCGAAGGCGTCGTAGGTCGCCATGTCGTCCACGCCCCACGCGGCCTCCTCGGCGAGCAGGTCCGTCGCGCGCGCCTCGGTCGGGCGCGTGCCGGCGTGGCAGCCGTAGATCCGGAGCGAGCCGCCGTGCGTCGGCAGGCGCTCGACGTCGAAGAGGTCGAGGCCGTGGCGGGCGAAAACGCGCTTGACGGCGGTGAACGAGAAGTAGGAGTAGTGCTCGTGGTAGATCGTGTCGAACTGCCCCTGGTCGATGAGTTCGACGAGGTGCGGAAACTCCATCGTGATGACGCCCTCGGGCGCAAGGAGCGTCTTCATGCCGGCCACGAACGCGTTGAGGTGCGGCGTGTGCGCGAGGACGTTGTTGCCGAGGAGCAGGTCCGCCCGGATCCCCTCGGCCACCATGCGCTGCGCCTCGTCGTCGTCGAAGAACGCGACGCGTGTCGGAACGCCCCGCTCGCGCGCGGCCTCGGCGACGTTCGCCGCCGGCTCGACGCCGAGGCACGGGATGCCGCGGACGACGGCGTGCTGCAGCAGGTAACCATCGTTCGACGCGATCTCGACGACGAGGCTGTCGGGCCCGAGCCCAAACCGCTCGGTGACGGTCTCGACGTAGCGCCGGGCGT
>DASVSE010000533.1:0-5580 GCA_036388235.1 Rubricoccaceae bacterium
CGGGCGTATTCGGAGCGACGAGGTAGGTCATGCCGAGACCTACGCTCGCTGCATCCGCGTCTACGAGTGCGCCTTCGTCGGGCGGCAGATCGGGCAAAATGAGGCCCTGGGCGCCGGCCTGCGCAGCATCGTGGCAGAACGCCGTGACTCCGTACTGCAGAACCGGGTTGACGTAGCCCATCAGCACGAGCGGCACATCGGGGTGCGCCGAGGCAAAGGCCTCGGCCGTGCGGAAGGCGTCGGCCATGGTGACGCCGTAGCCCAGCGCGCGCGCGCTCGACCGCTGGATGGGAAGGCCTTCGGCGAGCGGGTCCGAGAACGGCATCCCGAGCTCGACAAAGTCGGCCCCGCCATCGGCGCAGGCGCGGAGCACATCCAGGGTACCGGCCGGGTCGGGGAAGCCGTTGGTGACGAACAGCCCGAGGGCCGTCCGCCCGGCGTCGCGGAGGCCGGCGAGGTGGGTATGGAGGCGCGTCATGGCTGAGTCTGCTCCATGAACCGGTCGGGGGCCGCGAGCGGCGCGAATCCGAACGACGCGTACAGGCCATGTGCGTCTCGCGTGGCGAGCATCCACCGGCGGAGGCCCTCGAGGTCCGGGTGCGCGAGGACGCCCTCGACGAGCCAGCGGCCTAGGCCGCGCCCGCGGTGAGCTTCGAGCACGTACACGTCGGCGAGGTAGGCGAACGTCGCCCGGTCGGTCACGACGCGGGCGTAGCCAACCTGCTCGCCCTTGGGCGCGTAGAGGCCGAACGTGAGCGAGCCGGCGGCGGCACGCTCAACCGTCTCGCGGGCGATTCCCGGAGACCAGTAGCTCGCCGCGAGCGCGGCATGGACGGCCGCGAAGTCGAGGCGCGCCCGGTCGTCCGAGCGCACGTAGCCATCCTGGCGGGTCTGCTCGTCGGTCACAGGCCCACGCGCTCGGAGATCGTCGCCATGTCCTTGTCGCCGCGGCCGGAGACGTTGACGCCGCACACGGCATCGGGAGCGAGCGTGGGAGCGATCTGCTCCAAGAGGCTCACGGCATGGGCCGTTTCGAGGGCCGGGATGATGCCTTCGAGGCGCGAGAGGAGGGCGACGCCGTCGAGCGCCTGGGCGTCTGTGACGGCGTGGTACTGGACGCGGCCGGCGTCCTTGAGGTACGCGTGCTCGGGCCCGACGCCGGGATAATCGAGCCCGGCGGAGATGGAATGGGGGAGCGTGACCTGGCCGGCGGCATCCTGGAGGAGGTAGGACATCGAGCCGTGGAGGACGCCGGGCGAGCCAAGGGTGAGCGTCGCGGCGTGCCGACCGGGCGTGCCGTCGGTCTGGGTCAGGCCTTCGCCGCCGGCTTCAGCGCCGTAGAGCGCGACGCCAGCGTCCCCGATGAAGGGGAAAAAGATGCCCATGGCATTCGAGCCGCCGCCAATGCACGCGAAGACGGCGTCGGGCGTGTCGCGGCCCGTGTGCTCGGCGAGCTGGAGGCGAACCTCATCGCCGATGATGCGCTGGAAATCGCGGACCATGGCCGGGTAGGGGTGGGGCCCCACGACCGACCCGATGCAGTAGAACGTGTCGTCGGGATTCGAGACCCAGTCCCGAAACGCCTCGTTCGTCGCGTCTTTGAGGGTCTGCGAGCCGGAGGTCGCCGGGCGGACCTCGGCGCCGAGCAGGCGCATCCGGACGACGTTGAGATGCTGGCGCTCGATGTCCTCGGCCCCCATGTAGACGATGCACGGGAGGCCGAAGCGAGCGCACACCGTGGCCGTGGCAACGCCGTGCTGGCCGGCGCCAGTTTCGGCGATGATGCGCTGCTTGCCCATCCGGCGGGCGAGGAGAATCTGGCCGACGGTGTTGTTGACCTTGTGCGCGCCCGTGTGGCAGAGGTCTTCGCGCTTGAGAAAAACCGTCCGGCCGACGTGCGCGCTGAGGCGCGGCGCGGCCGTGAGGGGCGTCGGGCGGCCGACGTACTCGCGGAGAAGCGTGCGCCACTCGTCCCAGAAGGCCGGGTCGGCCTTGGCCTCGTCCCAGGCGTCGCGGAGGGCGTCGAAGGCCGGAGCGAGGATTTCGGGGACGTAGGCCCCGCCGTAGGCGCCGAAGCGCCCGCGGGCGTCGGGGAGGGCGGGTGTCGGGGCGGTCGAAAGATCCATGGAGACAGGGCGCCGGGCCGGGCTAGGCTCGGGTTGCGTCGTGGAAGGCGTCGAAGAACGCTGCGAGGCGGTCAAGGTCCTTGACGCCCGGTGAACTCTCGACCGACGACGACAGGTCGACGGCGTACGGACGCATGGTCTGGATGGCCTCGGCGACGTTGCCGGCCGAGAGGCCGCCAGCGAGAAAGACGTCCGCCTCGCTCGCGAGGTCGCGCGCGACGCGCCAGTTGAAGGACTCACCCGAGCCGCCGAACAGGCTTGTGGTCGAGGTGTCGAGCAGGAGAAAGTCCACGACGCCGAGGTAGGGCGCGGCGAGGGCGCGGACCTGCTCGGCCGAGGCATCGTGGGTGACGGGGATGGCCTTGATGACGGGAACGGTCACGGCGGCGCACGTCTCGGGCGTCTCATGGCCGTGGAGCTGCGCCATCTGGAAGCCCACCTCGGCACAGCGGGCGTTCACGGCCTCGGCGGACTGGTCCACGAAGACGCCGACGGGGGCGGGGCCGGCGACCCACTGGATGATCTCGCGTGCGGCCTGCGGCTCGACGTAGCGGGGGCTCCCCTCGTGCTGGATGAACCCCAGAAAGTCCGCCCCGGCAGCGGCGCAGAAGCGGGCGTCGTCGAGACGCGTGATGCCGCAGATTTTGACGAGCGTGGCCATGGGAGGGGGTGAGGGAGCCCTGAGCGAAAGACGGGTTCAGGTGCGAGCGTTGGCCAGTGCCAGGGCGACGGCGGTCTCGCGGCGGAGGGCCGCGAGCGCCCGGCCTGGGTCGGGCTCGCGCATAAAGGCCGTCCCGACGAGGAAGGCGTCGGCACCGGCGTCGCGGAGGCGGGCCGTATCGTCCGATGTGCGGATGCCAGACTCGGCGATGCGCACGATGCGGTCCGGGAGGACGCGGAAGACGGTCTCGGCGCGGCCGAGGTCGACGGAGAAGGTGCGCAGGTCGCGGCTGTTGACCCCGAGAACGGCGATGCGGTCGAGATCGAGTGCGTCCAGCTCGTGGGCATCGTGGACCTCGACGAGGACGCCAAGGCCGAGACTCGTCGCGGCGTCGTGGAGGCTGTGCAGCTCGGCCGGGTCGAGGGCGGCGGCGATGAGCAGGACCGCGTCGGCGCCATAGGCGCGGGCCTCGGCGATCTGGTACTCGCTCACGACAAAGTCCTTGCGCAGGAGCGGCAGGTCGACTGCTTGCCGGACCTGAGCGAGGTGGTCGAGCGACCCCTTGAAATGCGTCGGTTCGGTCAGGACCGAGAGGGCTGCAGCGGCGGCGACGCGGTAGCCGCGGGCAATCTCGGCGGGGTCGTACTCGCGGCGGAGGACGCCCTCGGACGGGCTGGCGCGCTTCAGTTCGGCGACGAATGTCGGCCCGTCGGGACGGCGGAGGGCGCGGGCAAGGCTCAGCGTCGGTGCGTGGAAGGCCGATCGGGCTTCCAGGGCAGCGACGGGGATGCGGGCCTCGCGCTCGGTGACGAGCGCGCGCGTATCGGCGAGAATCTGGCTCAGGACGGAGCCGGCGTGGGAGGCGTTCACCGAGCGCCCCCGGTCTGTGCCTCGGCGGCCGGAACGCTGTTGGACGCCTCGACGAGCGCGTCGAGCGTGCGGAGGGCGCGGCCCGAGGCGATGCTGTCGCGGGCGGCGTCGAGGCACGCGGCGAGGCCGTCGAACTCGGCCGACGCGAGAAGGGCATAGGCGGCGTTGAGAATCACGACGTCGGCCTGGGGCCCAGACTGGCCGGCGAGGACCGAGCGGACGATCTCGGCATTCTCCTCGGGCGTGCCGCCCTGGAGGGCGGCGGCTGAGACGCGGGCGAGGCCGTACTGCTCGGGCACGACGGTCTGCTCCAGAAGGCCACCCTCGAACGCGTGCGAGCCGGTCTGGTAGACCGTCGTCGGGCTCGTCGTGGACAGTTCGTCGAGCCCGTCGTGGGCGTACACGACGACGACGTGCTCGGCCCCGAGGCGCGTCAGAATGGCGGCCATCTGGCGCGCGACGGCGTCCGAGAAGGCGCCGACAAGCTGGCGCTTGACGCCGGCCGGGTTGCAGAGCGGGCCGAGAATGTTGAAGGCGGTCCGGACGCCGAGCGCTTTGCGAACAGGCCCGACGTGCTTCAGGGCGGGGTGGTACTCGGGGGCGAGCAGAAAGCAGATGCCGGTTTCCTGGAGGCACCGCGCGGCGTCGTCGGGCCCGAGGTCGGTCCGGACGCCGAGGGCGTCGAGGACGTCGGCGGAGCCGGAGAGGCTGGACACACCCTTGTTGCCGTGCTTGGCGACGGGCACGCCCGCGCCAGCCGTGACGAAGCTGGCGGCCGTCGAGATGTTGAACGTGCCTGAGTGGTCGCCGCCGGTCCCGCAGAGGTCGACGGGGTTGAGGGCGCCCGTGTCGACGGGGACGGCGAAGCGGCGCATCACGCGCGCGAAGCCGGTCAGCTCGTCGAGCGTCTCGCCGCGGGCGCGGAGGCCGAGCAGCAGGCCGGCGATCTGCTCGGGCGCGGCCTCGCCGCGGAGCATGCAGTCCATGGCCTGCCCGGCCTGCGCCTCGGAGAGCGTCTCGCCTTCGGCGACGAGCTGGAGGAGGGGTTTCATCGGGGGGATCGGGTGCGGAGCACCCAGTTGCGAACGAGGCGTGGGCCCTCGGTGGTGAGGACGCTCTCGGGGTGAAACTGGACGCCCTCGACCGGGTGCGCGCGGTGCCGGAGGCCCATGATCACGCCGTCGTCGGTCTCGGCCGTGACGTCGAGTTCGTCCGGGAGCGAGTCGCGGTCCACGACGAGCGAGTGGTAGCGCGTGGCGACGAAGTCGGGCGCGAGACCGTCGAAGACGCCTTGGCCGGCGTGGCGGATGCGGCTCGTCTTGCCGTGCATGAGCGACTCGGCGTGGACGACGCGCCCACCGTAGGCCTCACCGATGGCCTGGTGCCCGAGGCAGACTCCGAGGATGGGGACGGTCGGGCCGAGTTCGCGAACGAGTGCCTCGGACACGCCGGCGTCGGCGGGGCGGCCGGGGCCGGGCGAGATCAGGATGCCGTCCGGCGCGAGGGCCGCGACGTCGGCAACGGTCACGGCGTCGTTGCGGACGACCTGCACGGTGTCCGTCTCCATCGCCACGAGGTGGACGAGGTTGTACGTGAACGAGTCGTAGTTGTCGACGACGAGGATCATGGCGCAGCCGGGCTGCGCAGCCCGACGGCCTCGCGGACGCGCTCCATGACAGCCTCAGCGCGGGCGAAGGCGGCGCGGGCGCCGGCGTCGAGCGCGTCGCGGACCGCGTCGGGGCGGGCGGCGAGGTCGTGGCGCCGCTCGCGCGCCTCGGCGAAATAGTCCGAGATCAGCGTCACGAGGGCCGCCTTGGCGTGGCCGTAGCCGTAGCCGCCGGCGCGGTAGGCGGCGGCGATCTCGTCGCGCTGCGCGGGCGGGGCGAACAGCTTGATGAGCGCGAAGACGTTGTCTGCGTCGGG
>DASVSE010000534.1:0-3470 GCA_036388235.1 Rubricoccaceae bacterium
CCATAACGAGCACGTCGACGGCATCGACCTCGTCGGCCAGGTGGCCGCCTTTGACAAGGACCGCGCGCGGGCCGAGGGCAAGGATCGCCTGCGCCGCCCGGCGGGCATCGCTGAGCGTTCGGACTTCGAAACCGGCTAGAACCGCGGCCTCGTGGGCGTTGGGGGTCGCGAGGGTAGCCAGGGGGAGCAGCCGCTCACGCACGGCCGCAACCGCGTCGGGATGGAGGAGCAAGTCGCCACTCGTTGCCACCATCACCGGATCGACGACGAGCGGCGCCAGCCCCCACCGCACCGCACCGTCGGCGACGGCGGCGACGACCTCGGCCGTGGCCAGCATGCCCGTCTTGACAGCACCGATTGGAAGGTCGGCGGCGACGGCGTCGATCTGGGCCGTCACGAAGGCGGCGGGGACCTCGTGCACCGCTGCGACGCCAAGCGTGTTCTGAGCCGTCAGAGCCGTCACGACGCTCATTCCGAAGACGCCATGCGCCTCGAACGCTTTCAGGTCGGCCTGGAGACCGGCGCCACCGCCCGAGTCCGAGCCAGCGATGGTAAGGGCAGTCGGGACGGGCATCGGCGAGTCAGGCAGGACGGAGAAGGGCGGACGCGGCAGGCCTGCTGGCTCTGGCACACGTGCGGACATTTGAAACCGTGGCTCGTCTTGGGCGACGCCGTGGGGCGTCACTCACCGAGTGCGTCGAGGAAGGCGCGGGCGGTGCGGGGGGCGTTCCAGCCGAAGAGGAGCTGGGAGAGGACAGCAACGCCGTGGGCCCCGGCAGCCCGAGCCTCGCGGGCGCGGGGCGGGGTGAGGCCGCCGAGAGCGAAGACGGGGATGCCGGCGGCGCCCGAGGCGAGGCGGAGCGGGCCGAGGCCAAGCGGGGGCGTGTCGGGGTGCGAGGCGGTCTCGAAGACAGGCGAGAGCGTCGCGTAGGCGGCGCCGGCGAGGGCGGCGGTGCGGACCTGCGTCGCCGAGTGGGCCGAGTAGCCGACGAAGGCGGTACCGAGGGCGACGGCCTCGCTCACGAGCGGCCCGTGGCGCCCGACGTGCAGGCCGGCGCCGAGCGCGAGGGCGATGTCGGGGCGGGAGTTGATGACCAGGCGGACGCCGGGGTTGGCGGCACGGAGGTCTCGGGCGAGAGCGTCGGCGGCGGCCGCGAAGGAGGCGTCCGAGGCGGCGTGGTCGCGGAGCATCACGAACGGGACGCCGGCCTCGACGAGGGCGCGCGAGCGGGCGGCAATCGCAGGAGCGTCCATCTCTTTTCGTCCCGAGGCGAAGCCGTCGGCGACGAGGAGGAGGCGCGGGAGGGACGCGGCGGTGGGAGTCGTCATGTGCCGATGCGGCCTGTGTCGGGCGTCGAGGCCGTCGCGAAGGTCCGCGTCGGAATGCGACCGGCGCCCCAAGCGAGGCGGCCGGCCCGCGTCGCGAGGCCAAAGGCGCGCGCCATCGCGGCGGGGTGCTGCGCGCCCGAGACGGCTGTATTGAGGAGAACGCCGTCGTAGCCCAGCTCCATCGCCTGCGCGGCATCCGAGGCCGTGCCGAGGCCTGCGTCGACGACGAGCGGGACGTCGAGCAGGAGGTCACGGATGAGGGCGAGCGCGTACGGGTTGACGAGGCCCATGCCCGAGCCGATGGGCGCGGCGAGCGGCATCACGGCCGCGCAGCCTGCGTCGCGGAGCTTGCGGGCGGTGACGGGGTCATCGCCGCAGTAGGCGAAGACCTCGAAGCCGTCGGCGACGAGCTCGCCCGCGGCGCGGAGAAGCTCGACGGCGTCGGGGTAGAGCGTCGGGCGGCGGGAGCCGTCGTCGCCGATCACTTCGAGCTTGATGAGGTTTGTGTCGAGGGCCTCGCGAGCGAGCTGGGCTGTGAGAATCGCCTCGCGGGCGGTCAGGCAGCCGGCCGTGTTCGGCAGCAGGTGGAGCGGGCGAGGCGAGCGCCGGAGGGCGTCGAGGAGGCTTTCGCCGTCGCCGGCAAGGTCGATGCGGCGCACGGCGACGGTCACCATCTCGGTCCCCGACGCGTCGACGCTGTCGAGGAGCGACTGGAGGCTCGGGTAGCGGCTCGTGCCGAGGAGGATGCGGCTCTGGAGTGTGACCCCGCCGACGGTCCACGGGTCGGCGGGCGCCGCGGAGGCGGGGATGAGGTCGGGCCCGGTCATCCGCCCTGAGCGGCCGTGATGACCTCGACGCGGTCGCCCTCGGCGACGGGCGTCGCGGGCCACTCGGTCCGGCGGACGACCCGGTCGCCGACGGCGACGGCGACGCCCGGCATGGCCGGGTCGCGGCCGACGTGCTGCAGGAGCGCCTCGACGGTGAGGCCGTCGGGCACGTCGCGGGGGGCGCCGTTGAGGACGATGCGGGCCATCGGGGTCAGGAAAAGCGGAGCGGCGAGAACGGGCCCAGCAGAGGGCGTGTTTCGGGAGATCCGGCGAGGAGCGCCCGGACCTCGGCGGCGACCTCGTCGGCCGTGACCGGCGCGAGCAGGATGCCGTGGCGGTAGTGGCCCGTCGCGGCGACGACGCCGGGGGCAGACGTCCGGCCGAGGATCGGGGCGTGGTCGCGCGAGGCGGGGCGCAGGCCGGCCCACGTCTCGACGACGTCGAGTTCTTCGAGCCCGGGAACGAGCGCAACGGCGCCTTCGAGGAGTCGGTACAGGCCGCCGGCCGTGACCGCCGTGTCGTGCCCGCGCTCCTCGCTCGTCGCGCCGACGACGAGGCGGCCGTCGGACTTGGGGACGAGGTAGGCGGCGGGACCGCGGACTGTCACTCCGAGGCGGACGTCGGTCGTCATCCTCAGCGACAGCATCTGGCCCTTGACGGGGCGCACGGGCGCGGGCTCGACGCCCGTCAGGCCGCGCGTCCACGCGCCGGCTGCGAGGACGACCGCGCGGGCGGGGATTCGCTCACCCGCATCGGTTATGACGGCCGGGCGCGCGTTGTCCGGCTCGACGCGGGCGACCGCAACGCCCGTCCGGATCTCCCCCCCTGTCGCCTCCACAGCGGCTGCGAGCGCACCGGCGAGCGCGCGGTTGTCGACCTGGTAGTCGCCGCGCGACCAGACGGCGCCGGGGATGCGCGGCGACAGGAGCGGCTCGCGGTCGCGCGCGGCCTCGCCACCGAGCCACTCGACGGGCGCGCCCTGCTCGGTCTGAAACGCGAACAGGCGCTGGAGCGCGACGAGGCTGTCGCGGTCATCGGCGACGACGAGCGTGCCCTCGGTCCGGAGCCCGACGTCGAGGCCCGTCGCGGCGTGGAGATCCGCGGCGAAGGCGGGCCAGCGGGCGAGGCTCTCGCGGGCGAGGCCGTACAGGTCGAGTTCCTCGAAGCCGATCTCGGCACTCGGTGCGAGCATCCCGGCCGCAGCCCACGTCGCGCCCCGCCCCGCCGCGCCGCGGTCCACGACGAGGACGCGCGCGCCGCTCTCGGCGAGGCGCCACGCGACGCCGAGCCCGGCCACGCCGGCCCCGACGACGA
>DASVSE010000535.1:0-1520 GCA_036388235.1 Rubricoccaceae bacterium
TCACGCCGCGCTCCGTCAGGGCGAACGCCTCGTCGAGAAGGGTTGCGCGGCGGTTGATGTGCGTCGGGTGGAAGGTCCGAGGTGGAATCTCGGTCGTGTCGAGCAGGTCTCGGACGAGGCTCAGCCCGCGCGCGCCGTCGCCCATGTGCAGGTGGAGCACGCCGGCCTTGCCGGTCATCAGCCCGCCGACGTGGCAGTCGGCCGCGACGCGGGCGACTTCGTCTCTCGTCGGCTGCGAGGAGCGGTGGTCCGAGACGGCCAGTTCGCCGAAGCCGATGATCTCGCGCACGAACGCGATGTCGGAGCGGACCGCGCCCGTGAGCGTCGTCGGGGGCAGGTGGTAGCCGCCGGTCCACGCGAACGCCGAGAGGCCTTCTTCACGGAGCGCGCGGACGCGGCGGACGAGGCCGCCCGTCGTGCGCGTCGTGTCGTCGGTGCCGAGCAATCCGACGACGGTTGTGACGCCGGCTGCCGTGTAGGCGCTCAGCGGTGGGGCGGGGGCGGCCGTGTGTGGCCCCGCTTCGCCGCCTCCACCGGTCACGTGCACGTGCGAGTCGACGAGGCCCGGGACGAGGCGTCGCCCGCCGGCGTCGATGGTCTCGGCGGTCAGCCCGTCGAGGCGCGGGGGCGTCTCGGTGATGGCGACGATGCGGCCCCCGGCGACGACGACGCACCGCCGGCCGAGCGGCTCGGGCGCGTACACATCGGCATCGACGAGGACGGTGAGGGCGGGGGGAGACGGCATTCCCAAAGCTACCGGCCGCGCGCGGGGCCGGGCGTGAGGGATGAGGGAAAGCCGGGTGGACGTTCTGCCCGTTTAGCCCGAGATCGAGGGCACGTCGAAGTGCAGCGCCGGTTGAACGCCGTTGGCGCGGTCGAGATACTGCTGGAACGACTCGGTCTCGTAGGTCCCGCCGTGGACGTACTGCATCACGAGCAGTAGCGTCGGCGCGTCGCGGTAGCCAGCGATCTTGGTGATCGGTACGCCGTCGGGCCCGACGAACACTGTTGTGGGCGTGCCGGTCACGCCGAAGGCGCGGCCGAGGGCGCTCATCGACAGCGTGTGCTCGAAGAACGGGACCTGCGCGGGGCTTTCGAGGTCGAGGCGCGTCGCCGTGAAGTGCTCGGCGACGAACGCCTGGACGGTCGAGTCGGTGTAGGTCTCCTGGTCCATTCGGGAGCACCAGCCGCACCAGACGGCGTAGGTGTGGACGAGCATCACCTTGTTCTCCACCTTCGACTGTGCGACGGCCGCGGCCATCGGCTGCCAGGCCGGCGCACTGGCAGGAATTGCCGAGGCGTCGGTCTGAGCGGACGCCGGCAGGGCGGCGACGAGGAGAAACGCGAACAGGAGACGGCGCATTGGCAGGGCGGGGCGAGAGCGAAAAAGGTACGGCGAGGCGGTCGCCGTGGGCCTACGAGGCGAGCAGACGGGCGATGGCGGTCCGGAAGCGGTCGGCATCGTCTTCCCAGCGGAACGCCGCCCGGAGGCGCTCTAGTCCCGCGAGCAACGCGGGCCG
>DASVSE010000536.1:0-3321 GCA_036388235.1 Rubricoccaceae bacterium
CGGACCGTCGTACCCCGGGGGCCTTTGAGGAAGCGCTGCACGTCGTCCGTGTCGAGCCCGACGGCCGTCGTATCCCCGATCTGGACGATGCGGTCGCCGGCCATCAACCCGGCCTCGTCGCTCGGGCCGCCCGCGATCGGCATCAGGACGACGAGCGAGTCGCGGCCGGCCGTACCGGGCACGAACTCGTAGTAGATGCCGATGCCCTGGAACGAGCCGGCGAACGACTCGCGGACGCCGTTCATCTCGGACGCCGAGATGTAGACCGAGTGCGGGTCGAGCCCGCCGAGCATGCCCTCGATGGCGTCCTCGGCAAGCTGGGCGGAATCCACGCGCTCGACGTAACTGCGCGTGATGTACTCGTAGGCCTCCTCGATCTTGCGGAGCGACTGAGTGTTGTCGTCTGCAGAGACGGCGTCGCGGACGCTCACGCCGAGCACGAGTCCGACGGCGAGGACGCCGGCTCCGGCGGCGGCGAGCAGGGCAGGACGAGGACGACGCATCGGGTCTGGGGAGTTGAGTTCGGGGTCCAACGGGACGCTGGAGATCCTTCGTGTGCCGCCGGACGCCGGCCAGCTCGGGTCGTCAAAGATACACGGCACGCTCTGCAGGCCGCCGGGTGAACGCTCGGCGAACCCGACAGGCCGATGTCACGTTCAGCGGCATCGCCTCCCCGCTCCCCCATGTCCCCGCCCGCCCCCGGCTCCATCCTCGTCGCCGAGCCGCCGATGGCGGACCCCAACTTCCGCCGCGCCGTCGTGCTCGTCTGCGAGCACTCGACCGAGGGCTCGTTCGGGCTCGTCCTCAACCGCCCGTCCGGCCTGACGCTCGCCGAGGCGGCGGCCGAGTCCCTTCCATTCGACGCCGAGCTGTGGCTTGGCGGGCCGGTCCAGACGGACACGTTGCACTACCTCCACCCCTTCGGCGATGCGGTCGAGAGTGCGCTCCCGGTTCTCGACGGCGTCTTCTGGGGCGGTGCCTTCGACGAACTCCGCCGCGGCATCGAAAGCGGCGCGGTCGAGCCCGACCAGGTGCGGTGTTTCGTGGGGTACTCGGGCTGGGGACCTGGTCAGCTCGACGCCGAGGTCGACGAGGGCGCGTGGATCGTCCTCGACGGCGACACCGACCTGGTGTTCGCCGAGAGCGACGATGCGCTCTGGCGGCGCCTCCTCCGGCGCATGGGCGGCGAGTACGCGCTCCTCTCGACGTTTCCCGACGACCCGAGCATGAACTGAAGCCGGGCGCAGCAGGCGTTCATGTCGGATCTTCCGGCCTGCACCGCCCCCCGCCCCGTATGACGCTTGATGCTTATCCGACGATGCCACGCCCGGCGCGTCTCCTGATGACGACGCCCGCCCACTTCCGCGTGGAGTACGTCATCAACCCCCACATGGAAGGTCACATCGGGACGGTTGACACCGCACGGGCGCACGCACAGTGGGAGAGCCTCCGGGACGAGTACGAGCGCCTCGGCGTCGACGTGTCGATTGTCGACGGGGCCGCCGGGCAGCCGGACATGGTGTTTTGCGCCAACCAGACCCTTCCGGCTGTGAGCCAGGACGGTTCGTGCGTGGCCGTGATGAGCCGCATGCACGCTCCCGAACGCGCGGACGAAGTCCCTGCCTACGCGCGCTTCTTCGAGGCCAACGGTTACACGGTTCGCACGCTCGACGCCGACCTGCCGGGGACATTCGAGGGCATGGGCGACGCCATCTGGCACCCGGGCCGACGCCTTCTGTGGGGCGGCTACGGCTTCCGCACGGACCGCGTCGTCTACGAACGCCTCGGCGAGGCGCTCGGCACGGCCGTCCTGCCGCTCGCGCTCCATGACCCCGAGTTCTACCACCTCGACACGTGCTTTTGCGCGCTCGACGAGCAGACGGTCCTGATCTACCCGGACGCGTTCACACCCGAGGATCTGTCAACGATACGCGCCCACTTTGATCGGGTCATCGAAGCGCCCGAAGACGAGGCGCGCGGCCTCTTCGCCTGCAACGCCCACTCCCCGGACGGTCAGGCCGTCATCATCCAGCGCGGCTGCACGGTTACGAACGAGCGGCTCCGAGCCGCTGGCTACACCATCGTCGAGGTCGACACGGACGAGTACCTCAAATCTGGCGGCTCGGTCTTTTGCATGAAGCTGATGTTCTGGTGATCCTGCGCCACGCGATGTGCCTGCTCTGCCTGCTCCTTCTGGGGGCGGGCTGCGATTCCGAAGCCCTTCCGTCTCGGAATCCGGTTCTGGTCGGCCGAACGTGTATGCCCGCAGTGATCGGACAGGGCGTGCTCGAGTTTTCCGAGGTGTCGCCCGAGCTTGTGGGAGGGCTTAGCGCGCTGTGGGAGCGCATCGTCTACCCGGAGGCCGACCGGCTCGCGGGCACGGAGGGCACTGTTGTCATCCAGTTCGTGGTTGGGATTGATGGTCGCGCCTGCGATCCCACGGTCGTCCGATCGCTCAGTCCCGGGCTGGACCGCGCGGCCTTTGTCGCGATCCAGGAGGCGGAGTTCACGCCCGGGAGACAGGGCGGGCAGCCTGTCGCAGTTCGGTCATCTCTCCCGTTCCAGTTCTCGCTGGACCGGCCGGGACCCTAACAGAGTGCTCTGAGGGAACGGGTGCTTTCCCTAAATGCAGAGCGTAGACGGGCGAGCCTGCGCGGCGTGCCGTTTCTTTGAGGCGATCCGCCCACAGAACTCGCCCATGCGCACCCTCCTCTTCTCGGCCGTTCTCGGCCTCGCCGCGATCCCGGCCGCGGCCCAGACCTTCCGCCTCGTCGATCCCACGCTGACGGTTGACGGGCGCCGCGTGGGCGTTGTCGGGGCGCCGCTCGTCCAGGAGCCGTTCGGCGTGCTGTCGCTCGACGTGCCTGGAACGGGGACGTACCGGGTCTCGGACCGCCCGTTCGAGGGATCGCGCCGCGTTGGACAGTTTGAGGGCGACGGATTGTTTTTCGCCCTCGACGGGCGGAGCGTCCGCCTGCGTTCGTCTGGTCCGATCCTCGGCTCGGACGCTACGGCTCCAGCCCACGTGCGCTTCGACCCCACGCCGGGGACGGAGCGTGGCCTCGCCCGCGTCTCCCTCACCGACGCGTTCGGCCGGCGTGACGACGCGCGGGCAGAGGCTGCTCGCCGCGGTCCGGAGTCCGCCGGGCGGCCTGTCTCGGATCCGCGTGCCGATGCGGACGCCCTGCGCTCGGCCCTTTCTCGTGCCATGGCCGAGCGGGCCGCGCTCGCCGCCGAGCGCGACCGCCTGCGCGCGGAGCACCTCCGGCCGGCCGCCGACCGGCCGGCCTCGACGGCCCGCGGGCTGCACCACACCGCGCT
>DASVSE010000537.1:0-16361 GCA_036388235.1 Rubricoccaceae bacterium
CAGGTGCGTGCAACCTCCTTTTTTTAGGCGTCGACTGGTACCGCAAGGGTGGCGATGTCGCAGTCCAAGTCGCGGACGCTCTCAACGCCGTGGGTGTCCCCACTACGCTCACCGTCGTCGGGTGCACGCCAAACCTAGACCGACCGCGGCCCTACGTGCACCTGCGGGGCTTCATCTCGAAAGCTACAGCGGAGGGGCGTGCTGAGATTGAGCGCCTCCTAGCGACGTCGCACCTGCTCATGATGCCCGTCCGGGCCGAGGCCTTCGGATGCGTCTTCTGCGAGGCCAGCGCATATGGTGTCCCGAGTGTGACGACGACGAGCGGTGGCGCGGGTTCAGCTGTCACGGACGGAGAGAACGGCCTCGTCTTCGAGCCGCGGGCCAGCGCAGCCGAGATCGCAGCCCGGGTTGAGGCGCTCGTTCGCGACACCCACGCCTACCGGGCGCTCGCCCGCCGGTCCCGCGCAACCTTCGAGGCGCGGCTGAACTGGCACGCGGCGACTGGCGCCGTCGCCGCTCGCCTCGCCGAGGTGGTGTGAGCCCGGGGTACCTTTGCACCTCCGCCTACACCGATGCGCGACTCGTCCCTGACCCGACTGCCTGAGCTCTCTGCCATCGTCCACATCGCAGCACCGGAGCTGGCCGTTCGGCCGGATGGCCAGAAGCGACGCGCCGCTGGACAACGCCGCCGGTTTCATCGGCTCCGGGATGTCCGTGCAACCCGGCATGTCTTCGGGCGAGCGGGTCTAGGGCGCCCGTCTCGCCTCCCCAGCGCAAGTGCCGGCAGTCTGCACCTTGGACATTCATGACGCGCTCCACGTCCGAGTCCGCACCGCTCCTGTTGTTCGATGCTACTGCAGGTGGCCACCATCCCGAGTACGTCCAGCACCTCGTCGACGGGGCTGCCGCTCGAGGACGGACCCAAGACATTGCCCTCGCAGTCCCCGAGGCGATGCTGGCTGCACACCCGTCCCTCACCGCGAGCGGCGCCCGGACCTTCCCTCTGCCTACGGCGCGCTCCTTTTCGAGCCCGTGGGCCGCGTCGCAGTTTCACTGGAGCCTGCTGAACGAGGCTGCCAGCGCGGTGCGCCCAGCCCGCGTCCTCCTGCTCTTCGCGGACGCAGTGGTTCCGACGCTGGCGACGCATGTCCGGCTCCCTGGCTATCCCAGGCTCTGGACAATCCACTTCCGCCCGCCGGTGCGCCAGCCCGGAGTCCAGTTGCGTGAGCGGGTCCGTGACGTCGTCAAGCGGCGGCATTTGCACGCGCTCCTCCGCCACCCAGATCTCCAGACCGCGTTTACGCTTGACCCACGGGCGCTGGCATCGTTCCAGACACATGCTAGGACCGCTCAGAGCGTCGCTCTCGCAGACCCGGTCGCCCGGGTCGAACGCACGCGTGAGCAGCAGGCAGAGGACCGCCACCGGGTCCGCCACGAGCTCGGCGTCAAGCCAGGACGCCACCTCATGGTGCTATTTGGCTCGCTCGAGCCTCGGAAAGGCATCTTCCAGACGGTCGAGGCGCTTCGGCACCTGCGCGCGGACGCAGCTGAGCAGCTCACCGTCGCACTCGTCGGGTCGGTGTACGACGGGTGCCGCGAGGCCTTTATGAAGGCCCTAGCTGTAACCAAACAGGCGACGCTGGCTCAAGTCCTGCTTCGGGACCACGTCCTTGATGAGGCGGAGATCGATCCGCTCCTTGTGGCCGCGGATACCGTCTTGATCCCTTACCAGCGCCACATCGGATCCAGCGGGGTGCTCATCCGCGCAGCGGGCCTCCAGCGCCCAACGATTACCCAGGATGTTGGCCTCGTCGGGCACTGGACGCGCACGCACCACCTCGGCCGGACGGTGGACAGCACTAGCCCGAAAGCGCTGGCGCACGCCATGGAGGCCGCTCTCGCCGACCCGGCGGCCGCACTGAACCGCCAGGCGGCGCTCGCCTTCGCAGATGAACACACGCCGGACGCCTTTGTGCGCGCGTTGCTCGACGCGCCGGCCGGGGCGCTGCTGTGATCAAGCGCCTCTGCGTTCACTGGCCGCGCCTCGGGCCATACCACCTCGCCCGGCTTGGGGCCCTCCACGAACGACTCGCGGCGAGCGGCCGCGAACTCGTCGCCCTCGAAACGGCAACGACGGACCTCTACGGCTGGCGGGCAGAGACGGGACCAACACCCTATCGACGCGTAACGGTCTTCCCCGGGGCCACCTTTTCTGATGTTCGGCCTGCCGCCATGCAGCGGGCCGTCACGGCTGCGCTCGACGCTATCGCCCCTGACGCTGTCGCCATTACGAGCTACTCGACGCCCGACGCGCGTGCAGCGCTCGCATGGTGCCGGCGCCACCGCCGCGGAGCCGTGATGATGTTCGACAGCCGAGCTGCGGATGCCGACCGTGCTGGCTGGCGGGAGTCGGTTAAACGTCTGATCGTGCGTCAGTTCGACGCTGCGCTCGTTGCCGGAACGCCACATGCTGCATATGCGGCTAACCTAGGCATCTCTGATAAAGCAATCTTTGCACCGCTCGATACCGTAGACAACACGTTCTTCGATCACCCGAAATCATCCACCCCCACTCTGCCGGGGCTCGACAGCAGCCAGCCCTTCTTTCTCGCGTCGAACCGCTTTGTCGCCCGCAAAAACCTCCGCGGGCTCGTCGCGGGGTATGCGCGCTACCGGGCAGCGGGGGGCAGGTGGAGGCTCGTCCTGCTAGGCGACGGTCCAGAACGGGAGGTAGTGGAATCGGTCACCCGCGACGCGGGGGTACCCGACGTCACGTTCGCCGGCTTCCAGCAGATTGATGTGCTGCCTTCGTATTACGCTGCGGCTGGCGCGTTCGTCCACCCAGCCCATGCAGACCAGTGGGGCCTCGTCGTGAACGAGGCCATGGCCGCGGGTCTGCCTGTGATCGTCTCGACAGGCGCCGGATGCGCCCAGGATCTCGTCCGCGAGGGTGAGAATGGCTTCACGTTCCGCCCGACCGACGAGGAGCACCTCGCAGCCGTGCTCGCATGTGTCGCGGCGATGCCTCCTGCCACGCGCGCAGCCTTCGGCGCCGCCTCGCAAGCGATTATCGCGCGCTATCGGCCAGAGGACTTTGCGCGCGAGATGGATCGCGCTGCTACAGCAGCTGTAGCGCGCTCAGATCACGGCCTAACACTTGGTGGACGCTTGGTACTTGGCGCGTTGCGCGTTGCTACCCGTCGCTCCGAGTCCTTTCAGTCCGTCCCGGAATAAGCATCGCATGGAAGGTCCCTCGCTGCACGTTGTCGGCCGCTTCCCCCCACCTCTCGACGGGCAGGCGCTCGCGACGGAGCGCCTGGCGAGCCTCCTTGAGGCGCCCGACCGCCGCGTTGCAAGGGTGAACGTCGGAGCGCCCGAAGGGGACCATGTTGTGACGACGCTCCAGGCGGGGCGGGCGGCCCACTTCTGGCGGCAGCGGCGGCACCTCCGCGCGGCCCTTGCCGCCGAACCGGACGGGCCCGTGCTCTGGCCGTCGGTCTCGCCGTCCACCTTCGGCCATCTCCGAGACCGCCTCGTCGTCGTGCCCGCATTCGGGCCGTCACGCTCTGTGGTGGGGGTCGTCCACCGGGGCGACTTTGCCCAGCTGTTTGAGCGCACGGCCACACGCGCGAGCGGGATCGCCCTCATGCAGCGCCTCGCGGGCGTCGTGTTTCTCACCGAGGGCCTCGCCGACCGCTGCGCCCCGTGGATCCCCGATGCCAAACGGCTCGTGATCCCGAACACCATCGACGACGCGGCCATTCCCGGACTTGCGGAGGTCGAGGCAGCACGCGCCGAGCGTGCGGAACGGCTTGCAGGTCCACATCCCGAGATCCGCCTCCTATACCTCTCAGGCCTCGTTCCGTCAAAGGGCTACCCCGACGTGCTCGACGCGCTCGCCGTTCTACGCGGCCGTGGCGCCGATGCACGCGCGACGTTTGCGGGTCGGTGGGCGTCAGCCGAAGCAGAGCGCAGCTTCAGCGCCCGCACTGCCGCGCTGGGAGTCTCAGCGCACGTCACCGTCGCCGGTGCCGTATCGGACCGTGCGGCCGTACGGAGGCTTTACCACTCGCACGACCTGTTCCTCCTCCCGACGGCCTACCCGATCGAGGCGCAGCCGCTGACAGTCATCGAGGCCCTCGCTGCCGGTACGCCAGTCGTCGTGACGCGCCACGCAGGTCTGCCCGAGATGGTCACGGGGGGCCGCGAGGCGGAGTTCGTTGGTCACGGCGCGCCTGAGCAGATCGCGGATGCGGCTCTCACGCTCGTTGCACGGTGGTCGAGTGCATCGCAACAGGCCCGGTCACGTTTCGACGCCGCCTTCGCCCCAGATGCGGTTCGCGACCACTGGATGCGCCTGCTTGCGACGCTACCAAGCAAGTAAACATGCCGACCTCCCAGCGCATCACTTCAGCGGCCGAAGCGCGCACGGGCCTTGTCCCGGAAGGCAGCTGGCAAGTCGCGGGCGAGCTTCCCGGCCGTGCGGCGCGGGATTCCCAGGGACCGCCCGACGTAGTGCCGAAACAGGGCCCCGGGCTCGCTTGTCCAGAACAGACTCTCGGGCTTCATGGCCTCAGCAAACAGGCGCGGGATTCCATACCGCTTCTCAGCCGGGACATGCCACACGGTCAGGCCGAGATCTGGGCTGCGGGCGTCGTCGCCCTTTAGAAGCATCGTCCAGATGCGGCGGACGTACGCATTTGCGGTCCCGTCGAGGATGCCGAGCGCGTAGTAGAGAAAGCTCAGCGCCTGCGCTTCCTCATAGAAGCGCGGCAGGCCAGCCGCGTGGCGGCGCAGCATCTCGTCCCAGAGCGGGTCCGCGAGCGCGTCGAGCGTGCGCAGCGTCGCGCCCGTCGCCGAGATCAGCTCACCTCCGATGTAAGCCGGGGCGGCTTCGGGCGGTGGCCGGTCGAGCCCGAGTGCAGCCAGCACCTCGGCGTAGAGCGCGCGCGCGTCTGTCTGGCTTAGCCCGTTCTGCACCTCGTCCGGGTCGATGCCAAGGTCGTACGTCAGCGCTCCGGCTCGGCGCGTAGCTGCCACGAGGCGCTCGCCCGGGCGCACCCAGACACAGTCTGAGTCCAGCACGAGGCCAACCTCGTCGTCCTCAAGGCGCGCCGCGAGGTCGCGGATGATGTCGAAGACGTAAAACTGGTTGCGCCACGCGCCGAAGTAGCCCTCGGGCGGCTGGAACGTGTACGGCAGGCGGACCACCTCGACGCCCCAACGCTCCAGCAGCGCCCCCAAGTCGTGCCCGTCAACCGACGGCACGCGGTCGGCGTTGGTGTAGAGCACATGGCGCGCGCCCGGGTTCTGCCGCTGGCTTGTCGCGAAGAAGAGGGCCACGCAGCGCCAGTACACCGCTTGAAACCGCGCCGACGACGGCGCGCCCTTGCCAACGACCTGCGGATAGTGACTCTGCTCGTCGGCCGACTCGGCGTAGAGCCACGTCGCGATGGTGGGCGGCGCGGTCATGCCCGCCCCGTCGAGCCGAAGCCGCCGGCCCCGCGCGCCGTCTCGCCGAGCGCCTCGGCCAGAACGAGGCGGACGGGCACGTAGCTCGCCACGACAAGCTGCGCGATGCGCTCGCCCCGCACGACCGCAAACGGCTCTCGCCCGTGGTTGACGAGCAGCACGCCGACCTCGCCGCGGTAGCTGCTGTCGACCGTCCCGGGGCTGTTCAGGACCGTCACGCCGTGCTTCATCGCCAGGCCGCTCCGCGGGCGGACTTGCCCTTCCGTCCCCGGCGGGAGCGCAATCTCGAGGCCGGTCGGGACGAGCGCGAACGCGCCCGGAGCAAGCACGACCGGTGCATCTTCGGGGACGGCCGCGCGGAGGTCGAGGCCGGCACTGCCTGGCTCAGCGTGGGCGGGCAGGTCCAGGCCCTCGCCGTGGGGCAGGATGCGAATGGGGACGTCCGTGAGCATGGGCAGGGGAAACCGTTGCGGCGCGACATGGAGCCGCCCCGGCCCAGACGGACCGAGGCGGCAGTGAGAACACACGGACGTCGCCTAGTGACCCGCCCCGGCGACGTCGGGCGTGGACGCCATCATCCGGCGAATCGGGACGATGAGTGCGCCAAGGAGCGCTGCAGCAGCGAACAGCGCGATCGTCGTCCACAGGAACAGCGGCGGCATCTGCGAGACGTTCTCGGGGTCGACGAGCCCACCGACGAGCCCGCCGATGAGGTGCCCGACCGAGGCCGCCAGGAACCACACGCCGAGCATCTGACCGACGAACCGGCGCGGGCTCAGCTTCGTCATCGACGACAGGCCCACGGGGCTCAGGCACAGCTCGCCGAGCGACTGGAACAGGTAGCTCCCGACGAGCCACCAGGGGGAGATCCGGAGGCCGGACCCGTCGCCCGCGCCGGCGATGAGGTTGGCGGCCGGAATCATGATGGCGAAGCCGATGCCGGCGAGAACGAGCCCGAGGGCGAACTTCGCGGGCGCGGAGAGGTCGCCGCCGCGCTTCGAGAGCGCGACCCACAGCACGGCGAACATCGGCGCGAAGAGGACGATGCACGCGGCGTTGATCGACTGGAACCACGTCGTCGGGCCCTCGACCGTGGCCTGCCCGGCGCGCGAGCCGAAGAACGCCACGATCCCGCCGCCGATGAGCATCGCGAGGGCGACGAGCCCGGGGAAGCCGGCCGTGGTGCCGCGCCGGATGACGTGGGACGCGAACCACACGATGGCCCCGATGACGGCCGCGAGCCCGAGCCAGTACGCGACGGTCCCGAGCCCCTCGGGGACCCACGACGTGTCGTACGTCCGGACCGTGAAGTCGTTGGCGAACAGGTTGAGGCTCGTCGGGGCCTGCTCAAAGGCAGACCAGAAGACGGCCGCGAAGATGAACAGGACGAGGATGACGGCGACCTGCTTCCGCTCCTGCCCGCTCGTCGCGAAGAACATGTACCCGAAGAAGGCCGCGGCGAGGCCGACGAGCACGAACGTCATGTAGCCGCCCACCGTCTCGGCATCGAGCGTGAACACGCCCGTCGAGGCCATCACGAACAGGATGGCGATCAGGGCAAGCACGCCGGCTACGATGCCCCAGTCGCGGCGGTCGCCCGAGGAGGACGTCCGTGCGAGCGCGACCGACCCGTCGGCGTTCTCGCGGAGACCGGCCGAGCCGAGCGTCCGCTTGTTGTAGATCGTGAACGTGATGAGGCCGACGAGCATCCCGAAGCCGGCGAGCCCGAAGCCCCAGTGCCAGCCGTACGCCGCCGCGAGCGAGCCCGTCAGGATCTGCCCGGCGAAGGCGCCGATGTTGATCCCCATGTAGTACAGCGAGTACCCGGCGTCGCGGCGCGCGCCGCCCTCGGGGTAGAGGTCACCAACGATGGCCGAGATGTTCGGCTTGAGCAGACCCGTCCCGAGCACGATGAGCACGAGGCCGAGAAAGAACGGCGCCTTGCTCACCACGACGCCCGAGAGCCCGATGGCGAGGTGGCCGGCCGTAATCAGGACCGCTCCCCAGAACACAGCCGCCCGGAGCCCGAGGAGCCGGTCGGCGACCCACCCGCCCGGGAGCGACATGAGATACACGAACGAGCCGTAGATCCCGACGATGGCGGACGCCTCGCCGCGCTCGAACCCGAACCCGCCGTCGCTGACGAGCGCGGCCATGAACAGGACGAGGAGCGGGCGGAGCCCGTAAAACGAAAACCGCTCCCAGAGCTCGGTCGTGAACAGCGTCGCGAGCCCGGCCGGGTGGCCGAAGAAGCGCCCGTCCTGGGAGAAGTCGGTCCGGGCCATCGTGCCGGCCCGGTCGCCCGGGCCATCACCCGGCCCGCCGAACACGGAGCGCCCCCGGGGGTCCTGGATTTCTGCTGCGGCGTCGTCGGGCATAGCGGTCGGAAGAAAGTGGAGGGGCGGCCAGAGCCGTCGGGCGGAGAAGATAGGCACCGCCCGTTCACACGGGCTGCACCGACCCAAACGCCGCCTCTCAGTCCCGCGAGGTCACGTCCAGGCGCAGTCGCCCGAACCGCTCATGTGTCGGCAGCGAGCACGGAGGCGGCCAGGCGGTGCGGCGCCCGTGCCGCGGCGTCGAGTTCGGCCACGGCCGCGGCGAGCGCCTCGGACCGCCCGCGCGACCAGAACTGCGCTCGCCACGCCGATTCAACCAAGCGCCGCACGCGGCGCCGCAGCCGGACGTCGCGCGCCGCCGCCCATGTCGGCGTCAGGTGCGCCCGGTGCGCGTCGAGGGCGGCGAGTACGCCGTCCACGTTGTCGTCCTGGAGCGCCGAGACGGCCACGACGGGCGGCGCCCACCCGTCGGCGGCGGGCGGGCGCAGGTGCAGGGCCTGCCGCAGCGCCCGTACGAGCCGCGGCGCCTCAGCGTGGTCCGCCTTGTTGACCGCGAACACGGTCGCGACCTCCATCAGGCCCGCCTTCATCGCCTGAACGGCGTCCCCGCTCTCGGGCACGAGGACAACGAGGCACGTGTCGGCCGTCTCCGCCACGTCGATCTCGCCCTGCCCCACGCCGACCGTCTCGACGAGGATCACGTCGAAGCCCGCCGCGTCGAGCACGTCGCACGCCGCCTCGGTCGTCTCGCTCAACCCGCCGAGCGCGCCACGTGCGGCGAGGCTTCGGACGAACACGCCGTCGTCCGGCTGTCCGTCCGGGCCCGTCATCCGCGCATCCATCCGGACGCGGTCGCCGAGCAGCGCCCCGCCCGTGAACGGGCTCGACGGGTCCACGGCCACGACCGCCACGCGCTCGCCCCGCGCCCGCAGCAGCCCGACGAGGCGGTCCGTCAGCGTGGACTTCCCCGCGCCCGGCGGACCCGTGATGCCGATCCGCCACGCCCGGCCCGTGTGCGGGTACAGCGCGTCAACGAGCGCCTCTGCCCCCGGAAGCCCGTTCTCGACCGCCGTCAGCGCCCGCGCGACCGCCCGGCGGCGGCCCGCGAGCACGTCGAGAGCGAGGGCAGAGGGGGCAGGTCCAGCCGTCATACCCGCAAGATCGCCCTGCCTGACCGGGCCCGGCTTCGCGCGCCCGCCGACCGCCCCACTCTCTCCACGCTCTCCATCCCCCAGATTCCCGCCCCCCGGTACCTTCGCCCTCTCCCGACCGCAGACGCGATGTCCGATACGCCCCGCCTCCTCCCCACCGACGCCCCCACGCACGGCCTCCGCACCTACACGTGCGGCGCGCTCCGCGACGACACCGTCGGCGAGACCGTCACGCTCCAGGGCTGGGTGGACACGCGCCGCGAGGTCGGCGGCGGTCTCATCTTTACCGACCTCCGCGACCGCTACGGCATCACGCAGCTCGTCTTCAGCCCCGATCTGGACGCCGAGGCGGCCGGGCTTGCGCTCCACATGCGCGCCGAGGACGTGATCTCCGTCCGTGGCGAGGTCCGCCGCAAGGACACGCCCAACCCGCGCTTCGAGACGGGCGCCGTCGAGGTCTGGGTGACCTCCGCTGAAGTCCTCGCCGTATCGGAGACGCCCCCGTTCGTCGTGTCCGAGTCGGACCCCAAAAGCGGCAAGGCCGGCGAAGAGCTCCGCCTCCAGCACCGCACGCTCGACCTGCGCCGCCCGAGCCTCCAGCGCAACCTCGTCCTCCGCCACCGCCTCGCCCAGTCGACGCGCCGCTTTTTCGACGAGCACGACTTCGTCGAGGTCGAGACGCCGGTCCTGATGAAGTCCACGCCCGAGGGCGCCCGCGACTACCTCGTGCCCAGCCGCGTCCACCCGGGCCGCTTCTACGCCCTCCCCCAGTCGCCGCAGACCTACAAGCAGCTCCTGATGGTCGCCGGGATGGACCGCTACGTCCAGATCACCAAGTGCTTCCGCGACGAGGACCTCCGCGCCGACCGCCAGCCCGAGTTCACCCAGATCGACGTCGAGGTCACGTTCGCGACCGAGGAGATGATCTATGAGCTCATCGAGGGCCTCATCGTGCGGCAGTGGCGCGAGACGCGCGGCATCGAGATCACCGCTCCGTTCCGGCGGATGCCCTACGCCGAGGCGATGCGCCGCTACGGCTCGGACAAGCCCGACCTCCGCTTCGACCTAGAGATCGCCGACGTAACGGACGCCGTTGCGGGCTCGGGCTTCGGCCCGTTCACGGACCAGACCGTCGTCGCGATCCGCGTCGAGGGCCAGGCCGAGCGCCCGCGCAAGGCGATGGACACGCTCGACAAGGTCACGGTCCGCCAGACCATCGGCGCCGGCGGCCTCTTCTACGCCAAGCTCCCCGCCGACGGCTCGCCGTTCACGTCTTCGGTCAAGGAGGAAGCCCTCCCCCGCGAGCACGTCCAGGCCGTCCTCGACGCGACCGGCGCCCAGCCCGGCGACCTCGTCCTGATCCTCGCCGGGCCCGGGAAAAAGGTCTTCGGCCAGATGGGCGACCTCCGCCTCCACATGGCCCGCGAAACCGGCCTCGTCCCCGAGGGCGCCGACGGCCCCTGGGAATTCCTCTGGGTCACCGATTTCCCCCTCTTCGAGTACGACGAGGCCGACGGGCGCTTCTACGCGATGCACCACCCGTTCACGAGCCCCCGCCCCGAGGACGTCCCGCTCCTCGACACGGACCCCGGCGCCGCGCGCGCCCGCGCCTACGACCTCGTCCTCAACGGGTCCGAAATCGGCGGCGGCTCCATCCGCATCCACCGCCCGGACGTGCAGCGGCGCATGTTCTCGCTGCTCGGCATCTCGGACGAAGAGGCCGAGGCCCGCTTCGGCTTCCTGCTCGACGCCTTCCGCTACGGCGCCCCGCCGCACGGCGGCATCGCCCTCGGCCTCGACCGCCTCGCGATGCTTCTCACCGGCGCGACGAGCCTCCGCGACGTCATCGCGTTCCCCAAGACGCAGCAGGCGAGCGAGCTGATGTCGGGCGCGCCCGACACCGTCGACGCCACGCAGCTCGCCGACCTCCACATCGCAACCGTCCTACCCGACGCCGACCCGACGTGAGCGCGCCGGTCGTCATGAAGTTCGGCGGCTCGTCGCTCGCCGATGCGGACCGGATCGCGCACGCCGTCGGGCTCGTCGCCGCGCAGCACGCCGCCGCGGGCGACGCGGCCGGGCCGCCGGTCGTCGTCGTGTCCGCCCTCGGCGGTGTCACAGACGCGGTCCTCGCCCTTACGGCCTCGGCCGCTGCCGAGCGCCTCGACGAGGCCGCGCTCCAAGCGCTCCACACCCGCCACGCCGAGGCCGCAACCGGCCTCCTCGACGGGCCCGAGCGCGACGGCGCCCTCGCCGACCTCGACGCGCTCCACATCCTCCTCGCCGACCTGCTGCGCGGCATGGCCGCCCTCGGCGAGGCCAGCCCGCGCGCGACCGACCGCGCGCTCGTCTACGGCGAACTCGTCTCGGCGCTCCTCGTCGCCGCAGCCCTTCGCACGCGCGGCCTCCGCGCCGAGGCGCTCGACGCGATGACGCTCGTCGCGACCGACTCGGCCTTCGGGCAGGCCCAGGTCAACGAGCCCGAGACGTTTCGCCGCATCCGCGAGGCCGCCGCGGCCTACCCGGGCGCTGTCCTCGTGATCCCCGGCTTCTCGGGCGCGGATCCGCTCGGCCGCCCGACGACGCTCGGCCGCGGCGGGTCCGACCTCACGGCGTCCCTTGTCGGCGCCGCGCTTACGGCCGCCCGCATCGAGATCTGGACCGACGTCGACGGCGTGCTCACGGCCGACCCGCGCCTCGTCGAGGACGCCTTCCTCATCCCGGCGATGACCTACGCCGAAGCCGCCGAGATGGCGCACTTCGGCGCCAAGGTCCTCTTCCCGCCCACGATGCGCCCCGCGCAGCTCGCCGGCGTCCCGATCACGGTCCGCAACACGTTCAACGCCGACGCGCCCGGCACGGTCGTCTCCGAGACGGGCGCCGGGGCCGACGCCGACCACCCCGTCCGCGGCCTCACGTCTGTCCCGCGCATCGCCCTGCTCACGCTCTCGGGCGCCGGCCTCGTCGGCGTCCCGGGCGTCGCGGCGCGCCTCTTCGGCGCGCTCGGCCGCGAGGGCATCTCGGTCGTGCTCATCACGCAGGCGTCGTCCGAGAACTCCATCGGGGTCGCCGTCGGGCCGGGCCAGGGGGAGACGGCGCGCGTCGCCGTCGAGACCGAGTTCGCGGCCGAGATCGCCCGTGGGTCCGTCGCGCCGGTCGCGGTCGAGCACGAACTGAGCATTCTGGCCGTCGTCGGCGAGGGAATGCCCGCCCGGCCGGGCATCGCCGGGCGCGTGTTCTCGGCCCTCGGCCACAACGGCATCAACGTCCGCGCCGTCGCGCAGGGCTCGTCCGAGCGAAACATCTCGGTCGTCGTCGCCGCCCGCGACGAGGCCAAGGCGCTCGCGGTCGTCCACGACGGCCTCTTTCTCTCGGACGCCGCCCGGCTGCACCTGTTCGTGATCGGGACGGGCCTGGTCGGGGCGGCCCTGCTGGACCAGATTTCCGCGCAGGCCTCGGCGCTCCGGCGCGAGCGCGGGCTCGAGATCCGCCTCGCAGGCGTCGCGAACTCGAAGACGATGACGTTCGCCGCGCGCGGCCTTGACCTCGCTGACTGGCGGGCTGCGCGCGATGCCGGCGAGCCGTCGTCGCCCGAGGCGTTCGTGCAGCGCGCCATCGCGCTCAACCTGCCCAACGCCGTCGTCGTCGACGCGACGGCCGGGGCCGAGGTGCCCGCCCTTTACGACGCGCTCCTCGCGGCCAGCGTCTCGGTCTCGACGCCCAATAAGGTCGCTCTCTCTGGCCCCCAGGCCGACTACGACCGCCTCAAGACGCTTGCGGCCCGCCGCGGGGTGCAGTTCCGCTACGAGACGAATGTTGGCGCGGGCCTGCCGGTCGTGTCGACGCTCGGCGACCTGGTTTCGTCCGGCGACCGCATCCGGCGCATCGAGGGCGTCCTCTCGGGGACGCTCTCGTTCATCTTCGCCACGTTCACGGCCCCCGGCGCGACGGTCCGCTTCTCCGACGTCGTCCGCGACGCGCAGGCCCGCGGCTACACCGAGCCCGACCCGCGCGACGACCTCTCCGGAGCCGACGTGCGGCGCAAGCTCCTCGTCCTCGCCCGCGACGCCGGCCTGCGCCTCGAACCTGAGGCGGCCGTGATCCGCCCGTTCCTGCCCGCCGCCTGCACCGCCGCCCCGTCCGTAGCCGCGTTCTACGACGCCCTCGCCGCCCACGACGGCCACTTCGACGCCGTCCGGCAGGAGGCTGCGGCGGCCGGGCGCGTCCTGCGCGCGCTTGCTGTCGTTGATGCCGAGGCGGGCACGGCGGGCCTGAGCGTCGAGGCCGTCGGGCCCGAGCACCCCGCCTTCGCGCTCGACGCGGGCGACAACCTCGTCACGTTCCGCACGGACCGCTACCCGGACCGCCCGCTCGTCGTCCGCGGCCCCGGCGCCGGCGCCGAGGTGACGGCCGCGGGCGTCTTCGCCGAACTCGTCCAGATCGGCGGCGCCATCCGGCGGCCGGGCTGACCCGACGGCCGGCCTCCCCTCTCTCCGACTCCACCCGTGACTGCGACTGCCTTCGCCCCGGCCACCGTCTCGAACGTCGCGTGCGGCTTCGATGTGCTCGGCTTCGCCATCGGCGAGGGCAACCACGGCCCGGGTGACCGCGTCACGGCTCGCCTTCTGGAAGACGGCAACGGCGGCGTGCGCATCGTTTCCCTCACGGGCATCGCCGGCAGCGGGTTCGAGCGGCTGCCGACCGAGGCGGACTGCAACACGGCGGGCGTCGCGGCGATGCGGCTCGTCGCTGCGGTCCGGCCCGGCGCGAGCGTCGAGTTGTCCGTCGAGAAGCGGATGCCGTTCGGGAGCGGGCTCGGGTCCTCGGCAGCGAGCGCCGTCGCGGCCGTCGTGGCCGTCAACGAGGTGCTCGGGCGCCCCCTTGCAACCGAGGCGCTCCTGCCGTTCGCGCTCGACGGCGAGGCCGTCGCATCGGGCGGGCGCCACGCGGACAACGTCGCGCCGAGCCTTTTCGGCGGCTTCGTGCTCGTCCGCACGCCCGACGACATCGTCCGGCTTCCCGTCCCGGCTGGGCTATGCGCATCCGTCGTGCACCCCCACGTCGAAGTTCTCACCGCTGATGCCCGCGCAGCCCTCGCCGCTACCGTTTCGCTCCGCGCGGTCGTCGAGCAGACCGCCAACCTCGGCGCGCTCGTCGCCGGCCTGTTTACGGGCGACCTCGACCTGATCTCGCGGGCACTCGTCGACGGCGTCGTAGAGGCGCAGCGGGCGTACCTCGTGCCGCGGTTCTACGCGATGCAGGCCGCCGCGCGTGAGGCGGGCGCACTCGGATGCAGCCTCTCCGGCTCCGGCCCGTCCGTGTTCGCCCTTTGCCGCACGCCCGCCGACGCGGCACGGGCCGGCGCTGCGATGCAGGCCGCCCTCGGCGACGCGGCGGCCTCTACCCTTTACGTCTCGGGCGTCGGCCCAGGCGCCCGAATCGTCTCCTCCGCCTGACCATGCGCTACCGCTCGACATCGGATCCCGCGCACCGCGCGACGTTTCGCGAGGCCGTCCTGAGCGGCACGCCGCCGGGGGGAGGCCTGTACGTCCCCGAGACGCCGCCCGCGCTTCCGCCCGGCGTCGCCCACACGCTCGCGGATCGGTCGATTGAGGACATCGCGTTTGACCTTGCCCGCGCCTTCATCGGACCGGACGACGTGAGCGACGCTGACCTCGCAGACGCCGTGCGGCACACGCTCGCGTTTCCGCTCCCGGTCGTGGACGTCGAGCCCGGCCTGTCGCTGCTCGAACTCTTCCACGGCCCGACGCTCGCGTTCAAGGATGTCGGTGCGCGCTTCCTGGCCGCCATGCTCGGCCTGTTTGCCAGCACGGACGGCCGCGAGACGGTCGTGCTCGTCGCGACGTCGGGCGACACGGGTGGGGCCGTCGCGGCGGGTCTGCATGGGACGCCGGACGTGTCGGTCGTCGTGCTCTACCCCGGGGGTCGCGTGAGCCCGCTTCAAGAGAAGCAGTTCGCGAGTCTCGGCGGCAACGTCCACGCGCTCCGCGTCGCGGGGTCCTTCGACGACTGCCAACGCCTCGTCAAGGCGATGTTCGCCGATCCCGACCTGCGCGAGGGCATCGCGCTGACGTCCGCCAACTCGATTTCGGTCGCGCGGCTCGTGCCGCAGACGTTCTACTACGGCGCGCTCGCGCGGCACACGGCGCAAACCGGCGGGCTCGCGCCGGCCGTCGTCGTGCCATCGGGGAATGTGGGCAACCTCACCGCGGGGCTTCTCGCGCGGCGGGCGGGCCTGCCGCTCGGCCGCTTTGTCGCCGCGACAAACGCCAACACCCTCCTGTCCGATGTCCTCGGTGGGATGCCGTATGCCCCGCGTGCGTCCCACCAGACGCTCTCGACGGCGATGGACGTCGGCGACCCGAGCAACCTCGCGCGTCTGCTCGACCTCTACGGCTCGGCGGCCACGCTCGCGACCGACGTTGAGGCGGTCTCTGTGAGCGACGCCGAGACCGAGGCGGCGATGCGCGGCCTCTCCGAGCGGACCGGGTATGTGGCAGACCCTCACACTGCCGTCGGGGTGGCCGCATGGGAACGGGTGCAGCGTCGCGACGCGAGATCGGGGGAAGCCGAGTGCGGCGTGGTCCTCGCGACGGCTCACCCGGCCAAATTTCCGGACGAGGTCCACCGCGTGCTGGGAAGCGCACCGCAGACGCCGGAGCGGCTTGCCCGGCTCGCCACCCGTCCGCTCCTCGCCGACGACATCGCACCCGACACGGAGGCGCTGCGTGCGTGGCTGATGGCGCGGTTCGGCGCGTCTTAGCGGGCGCTCCACACGGACGCGCTAGCCGGTGCCCGGCGGCGGTGATACCTTCGGTGCCTGTCTGACCTCAGCGACTCCGTAGCTCAGTTGGCAGAGCAGCTGGCTTTTAACCAGCGGGTCGTTGGTTCGAGCCCAACCGGAGTCACCTCCGCTACGCCGGACCCTGTTCTTTTTGACGTCGCAGCCCAGGCTGCCCGCCCTGCCCGGGTGGTGAAATTGGTAGACACGCCATCTTGAGGGGGTGGTGCGAGCAATCGCGTGCTGGTTCAAGTCCAGTCCCGGGCACTTTAGCAGGTTCAGAAAAGACCGCTGGCACCACGCCCAGCGGTCTTTTCTCGTTTCCGCCGATGTCCTCTATCACTCAACCTATCAACTGGGTTTCTGGAGAGGCTCTGCAGCAGACCTGCGGCTGGCCCACTAGATGAACCCGAGCGCCGTCGCGATCGCTTCGGCCTCCGCAGCCGACGTCCGGACGTCCGACCTGATGTAGTCGTCCGTCTGCGCCAGACGGGTGTGGCCGAGCCCCCCGAGCCCGATCGTCTCGCGCGAGACACCGGCGGTCCTGCCGAAGAGCGCGTAGACGCGGCGGAGGTCGTGCGGCCGGAACGCAGTCGGCTG
>DASVSE010000538.1:0-8816 GCA_036388235.1 Rubricoccaceae bacterium
CCGGCGATCGTGGTCTCGGCGCACCAGGACGAGGCGTTCGTGACTGCGGCGCGGGAGGCGGGCGCGTCGGCGGTGCTGGGGAAGCGGGACCTCGTGGGGACGTTCGGTCCGACGATCGAGGCGGTGCTGGCGTCGCAGCACCGCGCCGCGGCGTAGGCGCGCCGCGTGGCGACGGGAGACCGCGGTAACTGCCTTCGTGGCTAGCGGGTGACGGTGACGAAGCGGACGGCCGCCTCGGCTCCCGCGACCAGCCGGACGGCGTAGACGCCCGGCGCAAGTCCGCTCATGTTGACTTCGGCCTCGCCCTCTCGGGCGCCGCCCAAGTCGAGCACGCGGACCTTCCTCCCAAGCGCGTCGAGGACCTCGATCCGGGCGGACGAACCCGAAGGCACGGCAAACCGCGCTGTCACATTCGCCGTCGTCGGGTTCGGGCCGACCTCATGGAGTTCGATGCCGCTGGCCGTCTCCGGAGTGTCCTCGGCTGCCACCGGGTTCAGCACCACGACCCGGTGCAACTCGGCAAGCATGGCATCGGGGTTTCCGCTCCCGCTCCGGTTCGTCAGCACGGCCAGGCCCACGCGCCGGGCGGGGTTGTAACCCATGCTCCCGGAGTACCCGGCGATGCGCCCGCTGTGTGCCCACACCCGCTCGCCCCCGAGCTCGAGGGCGAAGCACCCCAGGCCGTACCCGACGGCCCGCCCACCCGGGAATGAACTCGTGAACGTGGACAGCGTCGTCATCTCGGTGAGCGAGGCCGGGCGGACGACGTCGCCTCCGAAGAGGGCCGCCGCCCACCGCGCCTGCTCCTCGGCCGTCGACACCAGCCCGCCGGAGCTGAAGGCGGCGCTGAAGTTCGAGTTCGGCGACAGAGTCGTGAGGTCGATGTCGGTCCCGTCGGAGAGCGTGCCCCATCCGTGCGCCCAGCGCTGCCCGTCCGGGACCGGCTCCCACCCGAACCGGGTGTGGGTCATCCCGAGCGGCTCGAAGAAGGACGCGGCGTACACCTCCGGCACGCTCGCGCCCTTGACCGTCTCGGCCACCAAGCCAGCGAGGTAAAAGTTCGTGTTGCTGTAGCTCCACCGCGTTCCCGGCGCGAACAGGGGCGGCCCGACGAGCGAGAGCAGTTCGTCGGGCGTGACGATGTGCCCGGGATCGGCCCACAGCACGGCTTGGATGTCGGGGTTGTTCGTGTAGTTGAAAATCCCGCTCCGGTGAGCCAGAAGCTGGCGCAGCGTGACCGATCCGGGGATGTTGGGGTACGCCGAGAGCCAGGGGAGGTACGTCTCGACACTCGCGTCGAGGTCCACGAGTCCCTGCTCGTCCAGCCGGAGCAGGAGGGCTGCCGTGACGGTCTTCGTCGCGCTCCCGATCCCGAAGGCCATGTCGGGCTCGACCGGCTCCTCCGCCGTCGAGTACCCGTCCGCGCCGACCCACACGCCGCCATCCGGGAGAACGACGGCAGCAGAGACGCCCTCGACGCCGTAGCGCGCGGCGAACCCCAGGAGCGCCTGGTCCAGTGCGTCGGCGAGGGCGGGGTCGACCCTGCCCGGAGGTCCGCTCTGGGCCTGAGCCGGCGGGCTCACAACCAGCAGGACAACGAGGACGGCAGCCGAGAAGGGGCGGAGCCAGCGGGGGACGCTCATGGGGCGGAATGGAAGGGGCAAGGCCGCGGACGTAAAGGTGCCTCCCGCGTAGTTCACTCTCGCCAGTTGGTGCACGTAAGGTCCCTACGCTAGATGCTCCCCGAGCACTTGTCAAGAGTTAGGGCGAAGGCGGTCCGGTCGGTGGCATGGATCCGGGTCTGGCCTCCGCCTAGGTCCGGCGAGGCGCGCAGGCCTGCCGGCACAGCCCCGAACATCCCAGCCTTCGGCCTACACGGCGGCGCGCACGACGGCCCTGGGTTTGACCCCACTAGACGGTCCCTCAGGTGAACTGTCGGGATGGCGTGGGGCGCTTCAGTGAAAAAAAGCTGAGCAGGGGAGGCCCTCAGCGCGCGACCACGAGGCGCCGTGTCACGACGGAATCACCCGCGTTGGCTCGAACGACGTACACCCCGCTCGGAAGCGCCGAGGCGTCGAGCGCGAGGGCGTGCGTCCCGGCCGTCAGCACGCCGTCGTGGAGAAGGACCACCTGCCGGCCGAGCGCGTCGAGCGCCTCGACGCGGACGTGGGTGGCGGCCCCGACCGTGAGGGCGAGGGCGAGACGCCCGGAGGCCGGGTTCGGGTGGGGGCCCGAGAGGGCGAGAGCCGGACGGACCGGTGAGCCCTCGGCCGCGACGGCACCTCCCGCCGTCTCGGCGACCGAGAACTCGCTCGTGTTGCCGGCCGCATCGGTCGCCGTCGCAAGGACGCCGTTGCCGGAGACCATGGCCAATCCGCTCACGTCCAGCGTCGCCGTCTTCGGGCCGGGCTCCCCGGCCGCATAGTCGGACGCCGTGTACGTGTCTGCTCCGAGAAAGAGCGCACCCTCGGTCCCATCGGAGTCGGCCCGGAAAAACTCGACGCGGATCGGGTACGTGGCGTTCACCGGTGCCGTGTCGACGGTGTAGGTCACCGTCAGCATGCCTGCCTCGACCATGGCGGCCTGGACGACGGGAAAGTTCTGGAGCCGGTTGCCGCCCTGCTCGTCGGGATCGTGGACGTCGTTGAGCGACAGGCCGCGGCCGCTGAAATCCTGAAGGTCGATCCCGAGCAGGCCGTTGCCGAAAAACGCGTTGCCGGAGACAGACAGCCGCGTGACGAATGCCCACGCGGCGAGGCCCGTCTGGACGTTGTGGGCGACCGTGTTGCCGGCTCCGGGTGTGGTCCCGCCAACGGTCACGGGCGCCGACGATCCCCCCGAGAACTCGAGGCCGTTCAGGTTCGGAACGGGCGTAATTCCGTCCGCCCCGATCCCGATGGAATTCCCTTCGATGACCGTCCCCGGCGAGCCTGGCCCGACCTCGATCCCGACGCCGAAGAGCCGGCCGGCCGCGTGGTTGATGCCCTCGACGAGGATGCCGGCCACGACGTTGCCCCGGATGACGGTGTTCGGGGCGTTCGAGATGCTGATGCCGCGCGTTCCCCGCTGGTTCGGCGCGGCGGCTAGCCCGTCGGCAGTCGTGCCGATGTAGTTGCCTTCGATGACGGTCCCAGTCGAGCCGCCGACGCTGACCTGAGACCCGCCCGGAAAGCCTTCCTCAAAGTACCGGCCGGCTCCTGCGATCACATTCCGCTCGGCCGGCGTCGGGCCGCCGATGAGGGTCCCGACCGCCCCGGCGCTGACCTGGACGCCCCCCGACGACCCCGTGAGGGTGTTGCCGATGATCCGGTTGCCCGTCGGCGGCGGGGCACCGAAGAACGGCTCGATCCGAATCGCCGCGTTGCCGCCCGAGAGCCGGTTGCCCTCACCGGGGGCCGTCCCGCCGATCGTGTTTCGGCTCCCCTCGATGCGCACGGCCGCGAACGTCGAGCCGCTGATCGTGCACCCGATCACGCGGTTGCCCTCGGCGTCGTCCGCGAGCGAGATCCCGTAGCCGCGCCGGTGCATCGCGTCGAGGCCGACGAACGTGTTGCCATCCGAGTGCGACACGATCATGGGGGCATTGAGCGCGTTCGGGTGCTCGCCCCAGAACGCGACCTCGTTCCCGGTCGGGTTCGTGTCGCCGGTAAAAGCCGTCTGCGTCCGCCCGTCGATCGTCGTCGAGTCGTCGTCGAGGAAGAACGGGTCGATGTTGCTGAAGACGAGGGCGCCGTCGGGGAAGAGCGGGTCCCACCGGCTCCGCGGGATGTTGAACGCGATGGTCTGCGGGCCGGGTGTGTTGCTCGCCGCGATGACGGCCTCGCGGAACGTCACGCGGCCGTCGGGCCCTGGGAGCTGGGCGACGCGGCGCGGCGCGGCGAAGTCGGACACGTCGGGCGAGTCGGTGACGATGATCGTTTCGTGCTGCGCGGCGGCCGTCGGCGCCAGGACGCCAGCCAGGACGATCGCGATGATGACGCCGGGACGGAGGGTGCGGCAGGGAGTCATGGCACTGGGGCGTGTGTTAGCGCAAGACGGTGACGCGATGGGACGTCTGGAACGACTCCCCGGCCGCGAGGACCACGTAGACGCCCGGCGCCAACCGCGACGTGTCGAGGGCGAGCGCGTGCAGGCCGCCTGCGAGGGGACCATCATGGACGAGCGCCACCCGGCGACCGAGGGCGTCGGTGACGGCGACGGTCACGGCTTGCGCGCGGTCCAGGACGAGGGTGACGGTCCCGGTCCCGTCGAGCGGGTTCGGTCCTACGACGAGCCGCACGTCCGCCTCGGACGCACCGTCGTCCTCGGCTACCGGAGTCACGACGACGGCCCCGCCGGTCGCGAACGCGCCGCCCCGGAACGCGGCGTCGATGGCCTGCACGGACCACGTGTAGGTCCCGGGCGCGAGGGCCCGCAGGCGCCAGGTCCGGTTGCCGCTCACGTTGCCCGGGGCGGGGAGCATCCGGGTGCCCGACGGGACGGCCATCGGGCTGAGGACGTAACGGCCGTCGGCCGCGCGGACCGACAGGTTGTAAGTCAGCCCTCCGGTCGGGGTCCGGTCGTCGGCTGCGGCGCCCCACGAGAACGTGACGTTGGTCGCCTGAACCGTCGCTGAGAGCGTGGGCGGGGCGGACGGCCCGGCGTTGGCCGCGGGCGGGCCGCCGATGTACATCCGGGTCTCGCTCGTCGGGAGGTCGCTCGCCTCGTCGGCGTAGAACCGCGTCGAGACGAGATGGTCCAGGTCGCCATCGGACTCGGCGTCGAACCACGTGAGCGTGCCGCCGCCGTCCTGGCCCGTTCTGGCCTCGAACTCGGCGCCGGTCCGGACGAACGTCCCGCCCTGCCCGCCGAACAGGACAGTTCGTCCATCGGACGGGTTCGTCCCGGCCCCCGTCACGGCGATGTCGACGTCACCGTCGCCGTCGTAGTCGGCCCACGAGGCGGCGTGGACGACGGCGAGGGCCCCCGGTCCAGCCACCGAAACGGTCTCGGGGACATACGCCGCGCCGACGCGGCGGAGGACGCGGACGAGCGGGGCCGCCCCGTTCAGCGTCCCGGCGAGCAGGACGTCGAGGTCGCCGTCGCCGTCGGCATCGGTCCACTCGGCCGTCCCGAAGAGACCGTCGAGCAGGCTCGGCCCGGCGGGCTCAAGCATGCCGAGGCCCGAGTTGAGAAAGATCCGGACGAATCCGGGCGACTCGGACGACGCGTTCTCCTGCAAGAGGAGGTCCAGGTCTCCGTCCTGGTCGGCGTCTGCCCACGCGCTCATCGCGTCGAAGGTGTCCGGCAGGTTCGTCGCCAGCGTGGCGAAGGTCCAGCCGCCCGGGCCGCCGGGACCTTCGTTTCGAAGCAGGGCCGTTTGTCCGGTCTGACCACCGGCGCCGACAGACGACGGCATGAGGAGATCCGGATCCCCATCGCGGTCGATGTCGGCCCACGAGATCGATCGGCGGTCGAACGGGGCGGCGGGGAAGACGGCGGTGTCGTCGAAGAGCGGGAGCGCGACCGCCGTCTGGACGAGAGTGCCGCCGTCGTTGCGGTAGAGCGCCGTCGACTCGAACGACGCGACGACCGCGTCCAGGTCGCCGTCGCCGTCGTAGTCGGCCCACGCGATGTCGCCGGTGATGGTGTTGCCGGTCGGGAGCGCCGTCGTCGCCGCGGGCGCGAAGGCCCACGCCGCCCCGGTCCGGCCGTCGTTGCGGTAGAGCGTGAGGCGGTCGCCGAACACGCCTGTGTCGAAGTTGACGTACGATGCCAAGACGCGGAGGTCCGGGTCGCCGTCGCCGTCAACGTCGCCCGGGGCGACCGTGGCGATGTAGTACTCGTCCTCGGGGCCTTGGTCGAAGACGGCCGGCGGAATCCCGGGGGCCACCTCGGTGAACGTCGTCTGCGCCGCGGCGGCGGGGACGAGGAGGAGCGCGAGTGTGGACGTAGCGAGTCGCATGGCAGACGGAGGCTGATGGGCTAGCGGGCGACGAGGCGGCTGCCCGCTTGGCTCCCCGCCGCGGTACGGAAGACAGACACTCCGATCGTTAGAGGGGTGACGTCGGCCGACAGCATGTGAGCGCCGGCCTGCAGGTTGTCATCCTGGCGGGCGGCGGTCATTATGTCCGTCAGACCGTAAACGACGAGTCCGCTACTCGACTCCGACGCGGGCCGTTCGCGGCGCACCACCGCTGTCCAGTCGACGAAGCTGTTGAGATCAACCGCAGTGCGGTCGACGGCGCCGTTGCCCTGTTCGCGGTAGGGCACCGCCTGGAACGATCGCCAGGGGGCTCCCTCCTGTGCGTCCGCAGAGGCGGCACGGGCAATGAAACGGCAGTCTGGAAGTAGAGAACGGCTCATCAGGTCGCAGCAGGGCGTGGCACGAAAGCAGACCATTCAACGGAATCCGACGACTTCCGTCGTTTCCTGGTTGTCAAAAGGGGTGCCATCCTTGCTTATCGCCGATTTGGGCAGTCAAAGGCACCCCTGGAGCACACGCCAGGAAATGGGCTCCGGCTCGATGTGCAGGGAATGCACACCTCTACCACTCGGTGCTCACCCGCCATTCCCCGCCGCTGCTCCACGCATCAGCCTGTCCGTTCAGTCTGAAAAGGCCAACCGCACCGCTGTCATTCCCGACTCAAGAAGGCGAGGTAGCGGAAGGCTGTTAAGGAGAGAGCAGAAGCTGGAGCTGGCCGGGAGACAGCCTCTTCTCTGATCGTGCATTTACCAGATTGCGACGGTCCCGCCACGTTGTTTTCGAGCTCTGGCTTCTCACCGGCCGAGACGGGGAGCATCCCGTCTGGAGTCATTTGGAGAAAGCGCCCGAGGGTCAGGGGCGGATCCGCCAGAGCTCGCCCGCGTCCTCGTCCGTGACGACGTACAGCGCACCGTCGGGTCCCTGGCGGACGTCGCGGATGCGCTTGCCGCGGTCGGCGAGCAGGTGCTCCTCGCCGGTCACGCGCTCGCCCTGGACCGTCAGGCGAACGAGCCGGCGCTGCCCGAGCGCCCCGACAAACAGGCTGCCGCGCCACGCCGGAAAGGCCTCCCCGGAGTACCACGCCGCGCCCGAGGGCGCGATGACGGGGTCCCAGTAGTAGGCCGGCTGCTCGGTCCCTTCGCGGACCGTCTCGGAGCCCGCGATCGGCGCGCCCGAGTACTCGACGCCGTACGCGGCGATGGGCCACCCGTAGTTGGCGCCGCGGCGGACGAGGTTGAGCTCGTCCCCGCCCCGCGTGCCCATCTCGACCTCCCACAGGCGGCCCGACGCGTCGAAGGCGGCCGACTGCACGTTGCGGTGACCAGTCGACCAGATCTCGGGGAGGGCGCCCTCGCGGCCGACGAACGGGTTGTCGGCCGGAACGGACCCGTCCGGTGCGATGCGGATCGTCTTGCCGAGGTGGCTTGCCAGGCTCTGCGCCTGCGGCCGCATCGGCGTGTCGGACCGTTCGCCGAGGGTGATGTAGAGCATTCCGTCGGGCCCGAAGGCGAGGCGCGAGCCGAAGTGCTTGTCGCCGTCGTACGTCGGCTGGACGCGGAAGAGGACCTCGACGGCCTCCATGCGGCGGTCGTCCGCCGAGAGCGTGCCCCGAGCGACGGCCGTTCCATTGCCACCCGGGCGGGGCTCGGCGTAGCTCCAGTAGACCCGGCGGTCGGCGGCGAACGTCGGGCTGAGCACGACGTCGAGCAGGCCGCCCTGGCCGCGGGCGTCAACGGCGGGTAGCCCGGCGATGGGCGCGCCGAGTGCGCCCGCAGCCGAGACGACGCGGAGGCGCCCCGGCCGCTCGGTCACGAGCAGGCGGCCGTCCGGCATCGGCGCCACGGCCCACGGATGCACCAATCCTGTCGCGACGACGTCGACCGTAAATGCGGTGTTGCTCGGTGCGGCGCACGCGCGCGTCTGGCCGGCGAACGCGGGGCGCTGGTCGCGGGCGTTCGGCGGTGCCGTGGCGAGCGGCTCGCACGGGACACTGCTTTGTCCGGTTGTAGCAGCGGGGGAGGCCGGCGCACCATCGTCTGCCCGGGTTGGGGCGGTCGGGCTGCACGCGCCGGCCATGAGGACGAGAGAGCCGAGCGCGATGGCAGGCCGGGCGAACCAGATGGAGAGCGGCACGGGATGGGGGAGCAAGTGGGCCGCCTTCCGAACGGTCCAGCACGTGCCCCCTGTTCCGTCGCGTACTCCTGAGGGGGCATCTCCGGGACGGGAGCCCCGCACGTGTCGGTGCGTTGACCGGCCGAACAACCCCCTGACCCATGCCCAGCCCGACCGTTTCCGCCTCTGGCTTCGACCTGACACCGCTGCGCGGCGCCGCCCGCGATCAGGCCGCGACCGCAGCTGGCCTGACCGCCGAAGAACGCCACGTCCTTCTCGACCACGGAACCGAGCGCCCCGGCTGTGGCCTGCTGCTCCACAACAAGGAGGAGGGCCTCTACGCCTGCCGCCTTTGCGGGCTGCCTCTGTTCGAATCGGCCTCGAAGTTCGAATCCGGCACAGGCTGGCCGAGCTTCTTCCAGCCTGTCGACCCGGACCATGTCGTCAACATCAGCGACCGGAGCTTTTTGATGGTCCGAACCGAGAACCGCTGTGCGCGCTGCGACAGCCACCTCGGGCACGTCTTCCCGGATGGCCCGCCCCCGACCGGGCAGCGCTACTGCATGAACTCAGCGGCCCTTGAATTTTTCCGTCCCGGCGAGACGCCTCCGCAGCGGACGGCCGACGCCGTGGCAGCGTAACGGCTCGCGACTCGTCGGTGACAGACGCCGAAGGGGCACGAGCGGCAGCGGGTGAGGTGTTGGAATCTCACGCGATTCGGGGAGGCAATGATTTGTGG
>DASVSE010000539.1:0-7965 GCA_036388235.1 Rubricoccaceae bacterium
GTCCAGACCGGCGGGAGCACGCTTCAGGCCCAGCAGCCCCTCGTCAACGTCGCCCGCGTGACCGTCCAGGCCCTCGCCGCCGTCCTCGGCGGCACGCAGTCGCTCCACACCAACGGCTACGACGAGGCCCTCGCCCTCCCGACGGCGGCCGCGGCCACGCTTGCCCTTCGCACGCAGCAGGTGGTCGGCTTCGAGTCCGGCGTCTCGGCCTACGCCGATCCGCTCGCGGGCTCGGTCGTCGTCGAAGCCCTCACGGACGCCCTCGAAGCCGACGCCACGCGCCTCATCGAGGAAGTCGACGCGCTCGGCGGGGCGGTCGCGGCCATTGAGGCGGGTTTCTACCAGGACCGCATCGGCGCCTCGGCCTACGCCGCCCAACTCGCCATCGAGTCGGGCGAGGCCGTCATCGTCGGCGTCAACCGCTTCACGACCGAGGAGCGGTTTGAGATGGAGACGAAGAAGGTCCCGGACTCGATCCGGGTCACGCAGTCTGAGCGTCTGGCCGCGCTCCGCCAGTCCCGCGATGCCGAAGCATGGACATCAGCAATGGACGCCGTCGAGACGGCCGCGCGGGGCACGGGCAACCTTATGCCGCACCTGCTCCGCGCCGTCGAAGCCCGCGCGACCGTCGGCGAGATCTCGCATCGCCTGCGCGCCGGCTGGGGCGAGTACGCCGGATAACGAGAGTTTAGGCTCGCCGTTACGGCATCAGCAGCAGCCGGATGTTCGTCCCGCACGACTTCGAGGTCGTCCCGGGCAGAATCCCCTCGTCGGTGAGCGTGTACCGCGAGACGGCGTAGCTGTCGTTCCAGCGGACCACAAGCTGTCCGTTCTCGACTTCCCACAGGTCATCGCCCCCGTCGGGCGCGACACTTTCGGCCCCTTCCTCGCCCCACGCGAATGTGCCGTCGGCGTCGAGGCGGACGTACGCCCGCGACGGATTCGAACCGGGACAGTCCTCCGCCCACGTCGTCCCGACGAGGCCGTCGCGCGTCGTCGGTGACGCGAGGCCGTCGGACGGGTACGCCGTCGACAGTGTGACGCCGTACCCGCCCGTCGCGCCGGCCCGGTAGCTCGTCGCGAGCACCTCCCACTGGCCTTCTTCGGCATCGTCGTGGATGATGCGCGCGATGCGCGTGCTGCCTTCCCAGTCGTCGTTGTCGAACTGCTCGCCCGAGGGCGACTTGAGGATGATGTAGGGGTCGAAGTCGTCCGAGGCGACCTCGACCGTGATCTGCTGCCCGGCCGCAGCAAAGAGCACCCACGTGTCGACGTACTCGCCCGACGAGAGCGTCCGGTCAGACTCCGAGAGGTCGCTGTCGAGGCGCTGCGTGAAGGTCAGCATGAGGTCGCCGCCCGTCTGCATGCTCGCCGGCAGGATTTTGACGGGCACCGCCTCGCGGGTCTCACGCGTCCCCTCAGCGTCGGCAAACAGTCGTGGACACGCCTGCATGTCGGCGAAGGCCGCCTCGCGGGCGGACTCGTCGAAACCCAGCGTAGACGCGTTCCAGATCAGCCCGTCCTGGAAGCCGTAACCGACCCAGAAGCGGGGATAGTCGCCGGCGGCATAGCCGGTCTCGATGGCCCGCCAGACGTCGCACTCGATGCGCGTCGCCTCGTCCGGCCCGAGCGAGAACGACCCGTCCCGGTCGTACACCACCAGCAGCATCCGGCCGACGGCCTCCTTCCACGCGGTCGTGGACGGGTTCGGGGTCGAGGAAATGGCCGACGCCACGCTGAGGCCCGGCAAGCACTCCGATGCCGCTGTGTAGGCGCGGGCGCGCTGAGATTCGGCGAACCCGAGGCTGTTGCCGGCCCAGCCGTAGGCCTCGTCGAAGCCGTAAATCTCGCGGATGCCAAGCGGCACGGCGTCCTGCATCGCCTGCCACGCCTCGCACGCGACGCCGTCGACCTCGGCCGCGGTGTCGATCGTGCCCGAGCGGTTGCGGTCGTAGCGCGTCGTCAGAATCCGACTCACGCTGCCCGACCACGCGTCGGCATATGGGTCCCCGCTGACGGCGAGAATCTGGTCGTAGACGGCCTGCGCCTGTACATCAGACGGGGCGAGGGCGGCTAGAACGAGAGCGAGGGGAAGCAGCGTGGCGCGCATGGAGTGACCCGACAGTTCGAGGAGGGACACCCCGAACCTAGGCTCCAGCCTTTCACGGCGCCTCCCCCAGACCGGGGATCTTCCCTCTGCCTAGAGGCGCGTCGCCTCGGGCTCGGCCCCGTTCCAGATCGGGTAGTCCGTGTAGCCGTGTGCACCGCCCCCGTAGAACGTGGCCGTGTCGCGCTCGTTGGGCGGGACGCCGGCCGCGATGCGGATCGGCAGGTCGGGTGTCGTCAGAAAGTCTCGTCCGAATGCGATGAGATCCGCGTGGCCATCGCGAACGAACGCCTCAGCCTCATCGGCGGAGAAGCCGCCGCTGGCGATGACGGCCCCGCCGAAGTGCTCGCGGGCGAGCGCGACCATGTCCAACTCCGTCCCGCCCTCGGCCAGCTTGGTGTGGCTGTTGGGACGGATCGCGTGGAGGTACGCGAGGCCCGCTGCCTGCATCTGCCGGGAGGCGTGCGAGAACGTCGACGCGGGATCGGCATCGACAGCGCCCGATGCCCCTTGTCCGAAGGACAGGCGCACCCCGACGCGCTCGGCAGGCCACTCGGTGAGGACGGCTGCCACCACCTCATCGAGCAGCCGCGCCCGGTTTTCGACCGAGCCGCCGTAGCCGTCGGTCCGTGTGTTGGAGCCGGAGGACAGGAATTGCTCGATGAGGTAGCCGTTCGCCCCGTGGATCTCAACGCCGTCAAATCCCGCCGCGCGCGCCCGGCGCGCGCCGTCGCCAAAGGCCGCCACGACCTCGCCGATCTCGGCATCGGTGAGGGCATGCGGCGTCTCGAATGGGACCATCTGGAAGTCGGGCGTCATCGCGCGGCCTGTGGCAGGAATCGGCGATGGCGCGACGGGAAGCGCTCCGCCGTGATACGCCGAGTGCGACACGCGCCCGACATGCCACAGCTGGAGCACGATCCGCCCGCCGACGGCGTGAACGAGGTCTGTCACCTTCCGCCATCCCTCGACCTGAGCGTCGGTGTGGATGCCCGGCGTGTCCGGGTAGCCCTGCCCGCGCGGCGTCACCTGCGTCGCCTCGGCAATGATCAGGCCCGCCGAGGCGCGCTGCGCGTAGTAGGTCGGCGCGAGGCTGTGTGGGACCCCGCCCGCATGGCGGCTCCGCGTGAGCGGGGCCATCACCAGGCGGTTCGGAAGCGCGAGCGGGCCAAGGGTGAAAGGCGAGAGCAGCGTCACAGAGTCTGCGGTTGTTCGTTTAAACAGATACACGCCGTGTGGACCTCCGTTCCCGGACACAGGGCGGCTCAGGTCCCCGATGCTCCCGCCTCTCGAAGCGCAGCGACGATGTCGGCCGGTGCGGCCCGGCGGGTGTAGTCGGCCTCGACAAAGGCGTACGTGATCGTCCGGTCGGGCGCGACCACGTAGGTTGCCGGCACGGGCAGCTCCCACGAGGCGTCGCCGTTGGAGCGCTCCAGGTCGATGCCGTAGGTCCGGTACTGCTCGCGGACGTCGTCGCCGACGCGGAAGACGAGGCCGAACTCGCGGGCGACGCGGTTGCCAGCGTCGGAGAGGACCGGGAAGGTGAGGCCCTGCCGCTCGACGATTGAGACGCTCGAGTCGGGCGTCTGTGGGGAGACGGCGACCAGCCGCGCCCGCGCCGCCTCGACCTGAGGCAGCGCCTGCTGGAGGCCGCGCAGCTCCGTGTTGCAGTACGGGCACCAGGAGCCGCGGTAGAAGGCGAGTACGACCGGTCCCGAGGCCAGAAGGTCGGAGAGCCGGACGGTCCGGCCCGAGGCATCGGGGAGGGCAAAGTCCGGCGCCGTGTCGCCCACCTTGAGGGCGATGCCGACAGCCTCCTCGGCCGTCAGCGAGTCGGCGACGGGGGGCGTTCCCGTCGTGTCGAGCGGGATGGCGGCGGACGGTGAGCCTTCAGGCGCACGGGGTGGCGCGGGCGTCGGGTCCCCACAGGCGGCGAGGGCGACGAGAGGAACGGTCAGCAGGGCAAGTGCAGCGCGGGTCATGGGGAACGGGGCGGTGGTAGGGGAATACCCGCCTGCCCGTCTCCGTGGTCCCGCGCACCTCCGGCCTATCTTTGGCGCCGCGCTCTCGCCCCCGCTCCGATGCCCACGCCTGTCCGTTTCGTCACCGCCGCCGCCCTGTTCGATGGCCATGACGCCGCGATCCACATTATGCGCCGCATCCTTCAGGCGCAGGGCGCCGAGGTGATTCATCTCGGCCACGACCGCTCGGCCCGCGACGTCGTCGAGACGGCGATCGAGGAGGACGCCGACGGAATCGCGATCTCGTCCTACCAGGGTGGCCACGTCGAGTACTTCTCGTACGTCGTGGACCTGCTCCGGGAGCGCGGCGCGGGCCACATTCGCGTCTACGGCGGCGGCGGCGGCACCATCGTGCCCGAGGAAATTGCTCAGCTCCACGCCTACGGCGTCGCGCGGATCTTCTCGCCCGAAGACGGGATGCGGCTCGGCCTCGACGGCATGATCGCCCAGATGATCGCCGAGTGCCGCGAGGCGCGGCAGGGGAACGGAGAGCTTGAAGGAGACGGCCCTGAGGCCGACACGGCCGTCGCCGTCGCGGCAGAGCCGCGGACCGTCGCGCGGGCGATGACGGCTGCCGAGCGTCGCGCGGCCACGTCAGGCGACGGCGCCCCGAGACTCGTCTCGCCGACGGCTGACGCGCGGGTCGCCTCGACGGCGCCGGTCCTCGGCATCACCGGGACCGGCGGCGCGGGCAAGTCCACACTGACCGACGAACTCGTCCGCCGCCTGCTCGCCGACTTCGCCGACGTCCGCGTCGCCGTCCTCTCCGTGGACCCGACACGGGCGAGCACGGGCGGTGCCCTCCTCGGCGACCGCATCCGGATGAACGCGCTCTACGGGGAGCACGCGGACCGAGCGTACATGCGCTCGTTCGCGACGCGCCAAGCGCACAAGGCGACGTCGGAGAGCCTTCGCGACGCGGTCGCGGTCGCTCAGAAGGCCGGCTTCGACCTCGTCGTCGTCGAAACAGCTGGCATCGGGCAGTCCGACACCGAGATCGCGGGCCTCGCGGATGTGTCGCTCTACGTCATGACTGCCGAGTTCGGGGCGCCGAGCCAGCTGGAGAAAATCGGGATGCTGGACACGGCCGATCTCGTCGCGCTCAACAAGTTCGAGAAGCGCGGCTCCGAAGACGCCTTGCGTGACGTCCGCAAACAGGTGCAGCGCAACCGCCAGGCCTTCTCAGCGAGCCCAGCGACGATGCCTGTCTACCCGACGATGGCGGCGCGCTTCAATGACCCCGGCGTGAGCCGCCTCTACCTCGCGCTCCTCGACGCGCTTCGCCCGCACGGGTTCGACCGGACGTCAGGCCTCTACGATGCCGAAACGCTGCCCGCGCCCGACCCGTCGGCCGGTGTGCTCGTTCCACCGCGCCGCCAGCGCTACCTCGCCGAGATCGCCGACGCCGCCCGCGCCTACAGGGCCGAGACGGACCGCCAGGCGACGGCCGCCCGGACGTGGGACGCAGCGACGCACGCGGCGACCGGGCTGGCCGAGGCCGGCGAGTCCGCCGCCGCCGAGGCCGCCGAGCGCCTTGCCGCGGCCGCGTGGGACGCGCTCGACCCGCCCGCCCGTCAGGCTGTCGCCGAATGGGACGCCCTCGCCGAGGCTTATGCGGGCGACGCATTCGTGTACCAGGTCCGCGGAAAAGACGTCCGGCAGCCGCTTCGTCGCGAGACGCTCTCGGGCCTCCAGATCCCGCGCGTCGTCCTGCCGCGGACCGAGAGCGCGGCCGACCGGCTGCGGTTCGTCCGCCAGGAAAATGTCCCGGGCGCGTTCCCGTACACCGCTGGCGTCTTCCCGCTCAAGCGCGAGGGTGAGGACCCGACGCGCATGTTCGCCGGCGAGGGCAGCCCCGAGCGGACCAACCGGCGCTTCCACTTGGTGAGCCTCGGCCTGCCCGCGAAGCGCCTCTCGACGGCCTTCGACTCGGTCACACTCTACGGCCGCGACCCTGGCGAGGCGCCCGACGTCTACGGCAAGGTTGGCACGTCCGGCGTGTCGGTCGCGACGCTCGACGACATGAAGAAGCTCTACTCGGGCTTCGACCTGTGCGCGCCGACGACGAGCGTCTCGATGACGATCAACGGGCCCGCCCCAACGATCCTCGCCATGTTCCTCAACACGGCCGTGGACCAGCAGGCTGAGGCCTTCCTGAAGCGGGAGGAGAGATGGGACGACGCGGAATCCGTTATTGCATCCAAGATTGAACGTCCGGCCTACGTCCCCTACGGCTCCGACGCGCTCCCCGAGGGCCACGACGGGACGGGCCTCGGCCTGCTCGGCTGCACCTCCCGCGACTTGGTCTCGTGGGGCGTCCTGACCCAGCCCGAGTACGAGACGATCCGCGACCGCGCTCTCCAGTCGGTCCGCGGGACGGTCCAGGCGGACATCCTCAAGGAGGACCAGGCGCAGAACACCTGCATCTTCTCGACCGAGTTCTCGCTCCGCGTCATGGGAGACATCCAGCAGAGCTTCGTCGACCGCGGCGTCCGCAACTTCTACTCGGTCTCGATCTCGGGCTACCACATCGCCGAGGCCGGCGCCAACCCCGTCTCGCAACTCGCCTTCACGCTCGCCAACGGCTTCACGTACGTCGAGACGTACCTCGCGCGCGGGATGGCGATCGACGACTTCGCACCCAACCTGTCGTTCTTCTTCTCGAATGGCATGGACGCCGAGTACGCCGTCCTCGGCCGCGTCGCGCGGCGGATCTGGGCCGTTGCGATGCGCGACCTCTACGGCGCCGACGAGCGCTCGCAGAAGCTGAAGTACCACATCCAGACGTCGGGCCGGAGCCTGCACGCGCAGGAGATCCAGTTCAACGACATCCGCACGACGCTCCAGGCGCTTCTCGCGCTTCAGGACAACGCCAACTCGCTGCACACCAACGCCTACGACGAGGCCATTACGACCCCGACCGAAGAGTCGGTTCGTCGCGCACTCGCGATCCAGCTCATCCTGAACCACGAGTTCGGCGTCCTGATGAACGAGAACCCGACGCAGGGCGCGTATCTCACCGAGTGGCTCACGGACGCCGTCGAGGACGCGGTCCTTGCCGAGTTCGAGCGCATCTCGGACCGCGGCGGCGTGCTCGGGGCGATGGAGACGATGTACCAGCGCGGCAAAATCCAGGAGGAGTCGATGCTCTACGAGCACCGCAAGCACTCGGGCGAGCTGCCCGTGATCGGCGTCAACACGTTCCGCGCGCCCGACGACGGCGCCCCGCCCGCCGCAGTCGAGCTCATGCGCGGCACGGACGACGAGAAGCGCCGCCAGATCGCCAACGTCGCCGCGTTCCAGGCGCGCAACGCCGAGTCGGCCCCGGCGGCGCTCGCGGCACTCCAGGAGGCCGCGCGGACGGGCGGGAACGTATTCGAGGCGCTGCTCGACACGGTCCGCGTGGCGAGCCTCGGACAGATCACGGCCACGCTCTTCGAGGTCGGCGGACAGTACCGCCGGAGCATGTAGGCCCGGCCGGACCCCCAGCGTGGGAGGGCGCTAGGGCGTGCCCTGAGCGGCGGGGCGGGTGTATCCTCGCCCTCAGACCCCCAGCCCCGCCCGATGAAGAGCGCTCTTCTGTACATCATCCTCGTCGGACTGCCCCTGCTGGGCGTGTTCGCCGTGCTGCGCCTCGGCGAGGCGGCCGAGGCACCGCCGGCCGTCGGCGGCGAGTGGCGCGTGGTAGAGGGCGCGCAGTGCGCCGTGCCCGACAGCACCATCCGCATCGAGCAGTCGGGCAAGTACGTGCATGTCCTGATCGCGGGCCGCGCCGAAATGACCGCCCGGATCGCCGGCGACGCCCTTGCCGCCGACGGCGGCGCCCGCTCCGACGTC
>DASVSE010000540.1:0-7416 GCA_036388235.1 Rubricoccaceae bacterium
ACTCGTGTCGCGCGCGAGGTCGGCACGCAAGGCGAGCTCTGTGGCCAAGCTCGGGTCGAGGGCGTCTCGGGAACGTGGAAGGATCTGACCGACAACGTCAACTACATGGCGGACAACCTGACCACGCAGGTCCGCAACATCGCAGATGTCACGACCGCCGTCGCGAATGGCGACCTGTCCAAAAAGATCACCGTCGACGTGAAGGGCGAGATCCTGGAGCTGAAGGTGACGATCAACACGATGGTGGACCAGCTCTCGGCGTTCGCGAGCGAGGTGACGCGTGTGGCCCGTGAGGTCGGCACGCAGGGCGAGTTGGGCGGCCAAGCTCGGGTCGAGGGCGTCTCGGGGACGTGGAAGGACCTGACGGACAACGTGAACTACATGGCCGACAACCTCACGACGCAGGTCCGCAACATCGCCGACGTGACGACCGCCGTCGCCAATGGCGACCTGTCTAAGAAGATCACGGTCGACGTCAAGGGCGAGATCCTGGAGCTGAAGGTGACGATCAACCGGATGGTGGACCAGCTCTCGGCGTTCGCATCCGAGGTGACGCGCGTCGCGCGCGAGGTCGGGACGGAGGGGCAGCTCGGTGGGCAGGCCGTGGTTCCGGGCGTCTCGGGGACGTGGAAGGACCTCACAGACAACGTCAACTCGATGGCCGACAACCTCACGGCCCAGGTCCGCGGCGTCGCCGAAGTCGTGACGGCCGTCGCCAACGGCAACCTGGAGCAGAAGCTGCAGGTCGTCGCGCGCGGTGAGATCGCCGAGCTGCGCGACACGATCAACGGGATGACGGACACGCTCGACCTGTTCGCCGAGCAGGTCACGGGCGTCGCCCGTGAGGTCGGCGTCGAGGGCAAGCTCGGCGGGCAGGCCGAGGTGCCGGGCGCGTCGGGGACGTGGCGAGCGCTCACGGACAACGTGAACCAGCTCGCGGCCAACCTCACGACGCAGGTCCGCGCCATCACCGAGGTCACGCAGGCCGTGACCGCGGGTGACCTCTCGAAGACGATTACGGTCGAGGCGGCCGGCGAGGTGGCCGGGCTGAAGGACAACGTCAACGAGATGATCCGCAACCTCAAGGACACGACGCGGGTCAACCAGGAGCAGGACTGGCTCAAGACGAACCTCGCGCGGTTCACGCAGCGCCTCCAGGGCCAGAAGGAGCTCGTCACAGCGGCCCGGCTCATCCTCAGCGAGCTCGCCCCGCTCGTCCACGTTCAGCACGGCGCGTTCTACACGTCTGAGCGGCTCCTCGGCGACGAGGAGCAGGCCCTCCGGCTGCTCGCGACCTACGCCTACCGCGAGCGGAAGGGCCTCGCCAACCGCTTCGCCCTCGGCGAGGGCCTCGTGGGACAGTGCGCGCTTGAGAAGGAGCGCATCCTCGTTACCGATCTCCCGGACGACTACGTCCAGATCAACTCTGGGCTGGGGGCGTCGGCGCCGCGGAGCATCGTCGTGCTCCCGGTTCTGTTCGAGGGCGAGGTGATGGCCGTCGTGGAACTGGCCTCGTTCCAGCCGTTCTCGGACAACCAGCTGGTCTTCCTCGACCAGCTGACGGAATCGATCGGGATCGTCCTCAACTCGATCGAGGCCAACATGCGGACCGAGTCGCTCCTGCTCCAGAGCCAGGGCCTCACGCAGGAGCTCCAGAGCCGGCAGGACGAGCTCCAGCAGACCAACACCGAGCTCGAAGAGAAGGCGCAGCTGCTCGCTGAGCAGAACGCCGAGGTCGAGCGCAAGAACGCCGAGATCGAGCAGGCCCGGACGGCTATCGAGGAGAAGGCCGAGCAGCTTGCCCTGACATCGAAGTACAAGTCCGAATTCCTGGCCAACATGAGCCACGAGCTCCGGACGCCGCTGAACTCGATGCTCATCCTCTCGCGGATGCTCGCCGAGAATGCGGACTCGGTGACGGCACCCAAGAAGGTCGAGTACGCCGAGACGATTCACTCGTCGGGCTCGGACCTGCTCAACCTCATCAACGAGATTCTCGACCTCTCGAAGATCGAGTCCGGCTCGATGCCCGTCGAGATCGAGCCGGTGAGGCTCGACGAGATCGAGCGGGACGTCGAGCGGATGTTCCGTGAGGTCGCCAACGACCGCGGGCTCGCGTTCGGGGTCGAGATCGAGGACGCGGCTCCGGACGGGCTACACACAGACCCGAAGCGGCTGCAGCAGGTGCTGAAGAATCTTCTCTCCAACGCCTTCAAGTTCACGCACACCGGGAGCGTCACGCTTCGGGTCCACGATGCGAGCGGAGTCCGCTTCCGGACCGACGCGCTCGCCAAGACGAAGCAGGTCGTCGGCTTCTCGGTCTTGGACACCGGAATCGGCATCGCGCCCGAAAAGCAGCGGGTGATCTTCGAGGCATTCCAGCAGGCCGAGAGCTCGACCGACCGGACGTACGGCGGAACGGGACTCGGGCTCTCGATCTCGCGTGAGATCGCCCGCCTCCTCGGCGGCGAGATCCACCTCCAGAGCGCCCCGGGCGTCGGGAGCACGTTCACGCTCTACCTGCCCGTCCAGTACGCTCCGCCCGCCCCGCGGGCCGGCTCCGAGCCCGGGCCCGACGGCGGGGGCGACGACGGCACAGGCGATGGATACGGCGGACCGCCGCCGGCTGACCCGAGCGAGCCGCGGCCGCCCGCCCGACCGCGCGCGGCGACGCCCTCGAGCCCGGCGCCAGCCGCTCGGGAGACGCCTCCCGCACCCTCCGTGCTGGTCGTCCCTGACGCGGCTCCCGAGCCAGAAGCGGAAACATCAACTCCAGCACCAGCAGGCAAGACCGCTACAGACGCGCCCAAGAAGACCGCGCGCCCCCGCTCGCTGGGCAAGCGCGCGAGCGACGACCGGGACCAGATCGGTCCGGACGATCGGGTGATGCTCATCGTCGAGGACGACCCCCGCTTCGCCGGCATTCTCGTCGACGTCGCTCGCGAACGGGGATTCAAGGCCGTCGTCGCCGGGCACGCCGAGGCGGCCCTCGCCGACGTCCGCCGGTTCCGGCCGGCCGCGATCACGCTCGACATCCAGCTTCCGGGCATGCACGGCCTCGCGCTCCTCGACCGGCTCAAGAACACGCCCGAGACGCGTCACATCCCCGTTCAGATCGTCTCCGTCGCCGACGCGCTCCCGCGGCGCGAACGCAAGGGCGCGCTCGGGCAGCTCCAGAAGCCGGTCAAGCGATCCGCGGTCGGAGCAGCGGTCGACAAGGCGAAAGACATCGCCGCGCGGCCCGTCAAGCGGCTCCTCGTCGTCGAGGACAACGAGGCGCAGCGCCAGATCGTCGCCGACTTTGTCGGGGGCGAGGACGTCGAGATCGTCGGCGCCTCGACGGGTGCCGAGGCGCTTGCTGCGCTCGGCGCCGGCGCGTTCGACTGCGCCCTCGTCGACCTCGGGCTGCCGGACATGACGGGCTTCGAGCTCATCGATCTCATCCGGGGGAGCCTCGGCCTCACCGACCTCCCCGTGGTCGTGCACACTGGCCGTGAGCTGAGCGACGACGAGGCCTCGCGGCTCCACCTGCTCGCCGAAGCCGTCGTCGTAAAGGGCGTCGAGGCGTTCGACCGCCTGCTCGACGAGACGGCGCTCCACCTCCACCGCGTCGAGGCGGCGCTCCCCGAGGCGCAGCGTGAGCGGCTAGAGAAGCAGCACCGTCCCGAATCCTCGCTCGCTGGCCACAAGGTCCTGATCGTCGACGATGACGTCCGCAACATCTTCGCGCTCCAGTCGCTCCTCGAACTCCACAAGATGGAGGTCGTCTACGCCGAGAGCGGTCGCGAGGCCATCGAGGCGCTTCAGCAGGACGACAACGTCGACGTCGTCCTCATGGACGTCATGATGCCCGGCATGGACGGCTACGAGGCGACGCGGATTATCCGCGAGGACAGCCGCTTTGCGACGCTCCCGATCATCGCCGTGACGGCGAAGGCGATGGAGGGTGACCGCGAAAAGTGCCTCGAAGCGGGCGCGAGCGACTACCTCACCAAGCCCGTCAACGTGGACCAACTCACGTCGCTGCTTCGCGTCTGGGTCGGCAAGCGGTAGTGGGCTCGGGGAGACGCGGCTATTTGCCCTTCGCTCCCCGCTTCTTCCGGCCGGGCGGGAGGCTCTCGGGCACGACCGTGCGGGGAAGCGAGACGACGAACGTGGCCCCCTCGCCCGGCACGCTCTCCACATGGAGGGCGCCGCCGTGGCCCTGGGCGATGATGTCGTGGCTGATCGAGAGGCCGAGCCCCGTCCCCGAGCCCGGCGGCTTCGTCGTAAAGAACGGCTCGAAGATCCGGGCAGCTACGTCCGCCGGGATGCCGGCGCCGTTGTCTTCGACCCGGACCTCGACGCCGGTGGCGGTCCGTGCGGTCCGGACGCGGACCATCGGAGCGAACCCCGCGTCGGCGGTCTCGGCCCGGCTCTGGACGGCGTCGATGGCGTTGTTGACGAGGTTGATCAGAACCCGGCCGACGTCCTGCGGGACGACCACGACCTCGCCGGCGTCGGCGGCCAGGTCGCGCTCGACCTGAGCCGAGAGGCCCGGTGCGTGGGCCCGCTTCCCGTGGTACGCCAGCGTGACGTGCTCGTCGACGAGCGCGTTGAAGTCGACCGGCTCGGGGAGCCCCTTCCCGCCTCGGGCGTGCTGCAGCATCCCCCGGACGATGCCGTCGGCCCGCTGGCCGTGCCGGGCAATCGTCTGTGCGTTAGCCTTGAGGTCCTCGAGCGAGTCGCGGAGCTGGCCCGGATCGGCCCCGGCCGCCAGGTCGGCGTCGAGCTCGTCGACGATCTCGGCGATCAGCAGCGCAAAGTTGTTGACGAAGTTGAGCGGGTTCTTGATCTCGTGGGCGATCCCGGCCGTGACGGCCCCGAGTGAGGCGAGCTTTTCGGACTGGACGAGCTGCTCCTGCGTCGCCCGGAGGTTCGAGAGCGCCTGCTCCAGCTCCGACGTTTTGGCCTCCAGCTGGCGGTAGTCATCGTAGCGGGCGTAGGCGACGGCGAACGCGTCGGCGAGCGCCTGTACAGCTCCCACATCCTCGGGCGGAAGCGCCTGGGCGCCCCCAACGAACAGCATTCCCTGGGCGAACGGGGCGAAGAGGAGGGAGAGGGCGCCGGCCGGCGTGTCGTGGCCGCGGGCCGCATCTGGAGCCATCCCGTGCGCGTCGAACAGGGCCGCCCACGCCTCCATCTGCTCGGCGTCCCACCGGTCCGCGAGCGTCTCCTGGCGCCGCCAATGGTCCACCACGCGGTCGACGAGCGGGTGGCTATCGAACGCGAGCGAGACGGAAGCCAGGGCTCTGCCCTCGGGCGTCGCGAGGTACACCTGGACGGCCTGGGCGCTCTCGTCGACGATAAAGACGGCGCAGCGGAAGAACGAGACCCCGAGGGCGGTCAGCTCGCGCCCGATGAGCGGCGTGATCTGGTCGAGGTCTGCAACGGTCCGCATCTGGGCGATCTCGGCCCGGACGCGGTCGACGGACGCCTGCTGGACGGCCTCGCGCCGCTGGCCTTCAGCCCGTTCAAGGTCCCGGGCGCGGGTCTGAGCAAAATGGAACGCCCCTGCCAGACGCTGCATCACCTGCGCCGTCGCCTCGGAAAACGGGCGGTCCGAGAAGGCATACAGCAACCCGGCCTGGAACGGGACGGCGTAGTAGTACTCGCGCTCCATCGCCGGGGCCGGCCCGCTCGGCGCCTCGGGCGTCGCGAACACCCCCCCGACAAGCTGGTAGTGGGCGTGGAGGTCGTCGCCTTCGAGGATGTACGAGAGCGCCTTCTGGCGCCGCCATGCGTCGAAGATGGCCACGTAGAACGGCTGGTCGCTGAAGGCCAGCGTGGCGCGCGCAAGGTCGCCGCCATCCGGCGGGCGGGCCCAGAACGCCCCGGTTCGGCTGACCCCATCGATGACCGAAACACCACTCCGGATGACGCCCGCCGTAAGCCCATCAAACTCGTGGAGCAGTGAGGCGACAACATGACCGAGAGCGTCGCTGCGGCGCATCGCGAGCGCGCGCGCGCGGATGCGCTCCAGGGCGGCCTCCACCTGGGCAGTCCGAGCGAGGCGCTCGGCGCGCCGGAGTTCGTGGTGGCGTTCGTGGGCCTGCCCGAAGAGAGCGGCAAACCGCTGGAGCACGTCGAGGTGAGCCGGGGCCGGGCCCGCGTCAAGGACCGCCGAGAGGTGGGCGTGTCCGGGGGCGGGGACGTACACGACGTGGTACTCCTCGGCGCGCGGCGCCCGGTCCACGACGCGAGCGGCGTATGAGGCCGGATACGTCGAGGCCGAGGCGCGGAGGTAGGCGTGGAAGGCCGGGGGGGCCATGCGCTCCACCACCGTGCCCCCCGTCTCAGCCGCCTCGAAGGCGGCGTCGAGCACCGGGTGGCCGGCAAGCACGACCGTCCCGTGGCCGGCCCGTGGGGCGCCCCCGGCGTCGACGCCGGCCGTCCAGACGTCGGCCTCGCGCCCGCCGTCGCGGCCGTCCGGCCGGCCGCCGAGGCCGACCTGCAGGACGGGAACGCCGAGGGCTCGAATCTCCTCAAACACCGCCACGACGACATCGGCCGTCTCGTCAGCATGGTCGGCAGCGGCGGCCAGAATCCGGACGCGCTCTAGGGCTGCGTACAGAGACGATTCCCAGCGAGCGCGGGTGAGCTCGGCCGTTCGGTCGGCAAGAAGACGGCTGAGGTCATCGGAGCAACCCTCGGGCGGCGTGAGCGATGGGTGGACAGGGGAGGAGCGGTCCAAGGCACGAGCCGGGCGGGGGAGTGCCACTGTACGCCCGGCGCAGCCGGGCGTTCGATCCCCTCACGCCTACAGCCCCGCCGCCCGATCTGCACCGCGTGTGATCCCCCATCCCGACGAATCTCGGTTGACTGGTTAGCCTCCTCCGCTTCCCCGATGAACCGACTGCTCCTGATTGCCCTCGTGGCCCTCGTGGCGCCATGCGCCCTCGCTCAGACCTGCACCACCTCGTGGACGAACGTGGCTGGAGGTGCATGGGAAACGTCCTCGAACTGGTCCAATGGCGTTCCCGGGTCCTCATCGACGGCGTGCATCACCCTCGCAGGTACCTACACGGTCACCACGACAGGGGTGGACCGGGCCGTCTCTGGCCTCGTCGTCGGCGGTGCGAGCGGCGTCCAGACGCTCACGACGTTCAACGCCTTTTCGGTGACGGGCAACGCGGTCGTCCGGCCAAGCGGCCGGTGGGAGCTCCTCAACCGCACGCCTGGCGGAGCGGACGGACTCTACGCGACGGGCACGGTCCTCGTCGAAGGCGTGTTCGTCCAGAACGGCGGGACGACGCTGCTCGATGGCGGCGGCACGCTCGACATCGCCCCGGGCGGGCGCTGGGAACTGCGCAATCAGGTCTCGGCCGGCGTGGCGTCGCGACCGGGCACCTACCGCCTCCGCGGCACGCTCGATGC
>DASVSE010000541.1:0-4793 GCA_036388235.1 Rubricoccaceae bacterium
AGGCCGAGCGCTTTTTCGACCCGGAGGGCGACTACGCAAAGGTGACGGGAGCCGGCCTGTATCCGTTCTTCCGCGCGATCACGGTTAACGAGGGCACGCGGGCGATCATCGACGGCCGCGAGGTCATCATGGCCGGCTCGAACAACTACCTCGGCCTCACCAGCGACCCGCGCGTGCAGGAGGCCGCGCAGGCTGCGATCCGGCAGTACGGGACCGGATGCACGGGCAGCCGCTTTCTCAACGGGACGCTGGACCTCCACCTCCAGCTCGAGGCGCGCCTCGCGGCCTACATGCGGAAGGAGGCGTGCGTGCTGTTCTCGACGGGCTACATGACGAACCAGGGAGTTGTGCAGGCCATCGCTGGCAAAGGCGACCTGATCTTCTCGGACAAGGACAACCACGCCTGCATCATCGCCGGCCAGAACGTCTCGCTCGCCGAGACCATCCGCTACCGCCACAACGACATGGCGCACCTGCGGACGTTCCTGGAGCGGGCCGTGAAGGAGCGCCCCGAGGCGGGCCGCTTTATCGTCACCGACGGCGTCTTCTCGATGTCCGGAACGCTCGCCGACGTGCCCGGGCTCGTCGCGCTCGCGCAGGAGTTCGGCTGCGGCCTGATGCTCGACGACGCCCACGCCGTCGGCGTGGTTGGGCCCGGCGGGCGCGGCTCGGCCTCTGTGTTCGGGCTGGAGAAGGAGGTCGACCTCACGACGGGGACCTTCTCCAAGAGCTTCGCGAGCCTCGGCGGCTTCGTCGTCGGCGACACGACCGTCATCGACTATATCCGCCACTCGGCGTCCACGCACATTTTCTCGGCCTCGATGCCGCCGGCCAACGTCGCGACGGCCCTGGCGTGTCTGGACATCCTGGAGTCCGAGCCTGAGCGCCTCGATCGCCTCGCCGAGATTTCGGACTACATGCGGAATGGCTTCCGCTCGCTCGGCTTCGACGTCTGGGCCTCGCAGACGCCGATCATCCCGGTCGTCATCGGCGAGATGTACACGTGCTTCCGCTTCTGGAAGGACCTGCTCGGCGAGGGCGTCTTTACGAATCCGGTCATTCCGCCGGCCGTCCCGCGCGGGCAGGCGCTCATGCGGACGAGCTACATGGCGTCGCACTCGGACACCGAGCTGGACATGGTTCTCGACGCCTTCCGGACCGTCGGCCTGCGGCACGAGATCATCACGCCCGACGGCCAGATGGGGCCGGCGCGCATCAAGGCGATGACCGTCAACGGGATGCACCGCTCGCCCGAGACGGGCGCCCGCGAGCCGGGCGTCCACGGCGACTCGGGCTGACCCGTGGCGGGGATCGACTACGACGGGCGCCGGTTCCGGGCGGTCGAGACGGCGGCAAATGGGGAGGTCTCGGGCGAGACGCTGTTCCACTACCGCCAGTCCGGGTCTGTCGTCTGGGCGACGTATGAGGGCGGCAGCGTCCGCTTCGGCACGCTCGTCGCGACGGCCAGCGACGCGGGCGTGCTCGACATGCGCTATGCCCACGTCAACACCGCGGGCGCGCTGATGACCGGCACGTGCGTCTCGACGCCCGAGCGGCTGCCCGACGGGCGGCTCCGGCTGCACGAGCGCTGGCAGTGGACGAGCGGCGACGGCAGCCGGGGCGAGTCGGTCGTCGAGGAGGTGGCTCCGGACGACCGCGAGCCGGGTAGCGCGGGGCCGTGAGCGGGCCGGCGGCTACCTTCGGGCGCACCCGCCCCGCCCCGATGACCGAGACTGCCGTCACCGTCCGCCCCGTCGCCTCGTCGGCCGACCTGAGCCGCTTTCTGGACCTGCCGTACGCGCTTTACCGCGGTCAGCAGAACTTTGTCCCGCCGCTGCGGATGGACCAGAAGAGCGTGCTCGACGCCAAGAAGAACCCGTTCTTCGAGCACGGCGCGATCCAGCTGTTCCTCGCCGAGCGGCCGGGCACGGACGGCCGTCCCGAAGCCGTCGGGCGCATCGCGGCGATCGTCAACGGGCAGCACCTCGCCAAGTATGCCGACGGCAACGGCTTCTTCGGCTTCTTCGAGACCGTCGAGGACGACGCGGTCGCGCGGGCCCTCCTCGACGCCGCCTCGGGCTGGCTCAAGGGGCGCGGCATGACGGGCATGCGCGGCCCGGCCTCGCCGACGATGAACGACGTCTCGGGCCTGCTCGTCGACGGCTTCGACCGACCGCCGGCGATCCTGCTGCCGTACAACCCGCCCTACTACGAGCGGATGCTGACGGACTACGGCTTCTCGCGCGCGATGACGATGTGGGCGTACTACGTCCACTCGGCCTACGTCAACGCGGACCGCATGGCGCGCGGGGCCGCGCTCGTGCAGCGCCGCAACCCGAACCTGACGATCCGCTCGCTCGACATGTCGCGCTTCAACGACGACGTCGCGGCGGCAATGGACATCTACAACGTCGCGTGGGCCGAGAACTGGGGGCACGTGCCGTACACGCTCCACGAGGCGCAGCACCTCGCCAAAGAGCTCAAGCCGGTAATCGAGAAGGACCTGTTCCTGTTCGTCGAGGATGCGGGCAAGCCCGTCGCGTTTGCGGCGTCGCTCCCGAACCTCAACCGGGCGCTCAAAAAGCTCCCCGACGGCCGCCTCTTCCCAACGGGCCTCGCGAAGCTGTTGGGGACGATCAAGGCCGGCGGGATCTACGAGATCCGGATGGCGCTCATGGGCATCCTGCCCGAGTACCGCCACACCGGCATCGACGCGCTGCTGATCCACCAGACGATCCTGAACGGCCTGCGCGACGGCTACGAGGCCTGCGAGATGAGCTGGGTGCTGGACGTCAACAAGGCGCTCACGAACGCGCTCGACAAGCTCGGGGGCGTGAAGGACAAGGAGTACGCAATGCTGGAAATGCGCTTCGACGGGACGGCGCCCGCCGCCCGCACAACTGGACCAACCGTCGTCTAGCCCGATGCCCGCACCGCCGGCCTTCGTCTTTTTCGACCTGGACGACACGCTCCTCGACCACGGCCACGCCGAGCGGGCCGCGCTTGCGGACCTGCACGTGACCTTCGGCGACCACGTCGGGCACCACGCGCTCGCGCACCTGCACACGTCGTACCGGGCGAGCAACGCGGCCGAGCTGTGGGCGGACTACGGGGCCGGCCGCATCTCGTCGGACGAGCTGAAGCGGCTGCGGTCGGAGCGCTTTCTGGCTGCCGTCGGGGCGACCGGGCTGGACCCGCTGGCGTTCTCGTCGGCCTACCTTGACCGGTACGCGGCCCACTGGACGTGGGCACCCGGCGCCGAGGCGGCCTTCCACCGCATCGCGGACGCGCTCCCCGTTGGCATCCTCACCAACGGCTTCCTCGAGCAGCAGCGCGGCAAGCTGGCCCGGTTTCCCGAGATCGCGCGCCGGGCGGCCGTCGTGGTCGTGTCCGAGGAGGTCGGCGTGGCGAAGCCGCACCGAGGCGTGTTCGACCACGCGCTGGGAGAAGCGTCCCGGGTCGTCGGGCGGGCGCTCGCGCCGGACGAGGTGCTGATGGTCGGCGACTCACGTGCGTCCGACATCGACGGTGCGCTCGCGGCCGGCTGGCAGGCTGTGTGGGTCGGTGGGGATCCGGCGAGCGCTCCGGATGGGGTCGCGGTCTGCGCGACCTGTGCCGAGTGGGCAGACGGGTGGCGAGCGCTAGAGCGATAAACGCGTCTCCACGCTCCGTCTCCCGCTATCCCCCGAGTCCCATCTTCGCCAGAAAGGTCGTGAGGGCGTCGGGAAAGAGCGCGATCGTCAGCAGGATGCCGCCGAGCGCCCCGCCGAGGTGCGCCTCATGCGCGACGCGCCCGACCTGCTGGTTCGAGGCGTAGATCGAGAACGCGATGTAGAGGAACGCGAACAGGATCGCCGGCATCGGGATGATGAACATCACGCCGAGCCTCGCCCACGGTTCGAACAGCACGAACGAGAACACGACGCCCGAGATCGCGCCCGAGGCGCCGACGGCCGAGTAGGCCGGGTTGTCGCGGTGGCGCCAGTACGTGAGCGCGTTCGCGGCCAGTTCAGAGCCCATGTAGACGGCCAGAAAGCGCCACCACCCGATCGTGCGTTCGATCGGCGGGCCGAACGACCACAGCGTGACCATGTTGAACAGCAGGTGCGCGAGTCCCGTGTGGACGAAGCCAGCCGTAATCCAGCGGCCCCACTCGCCCTTCTTGACGGCTGCCGGCCGGAAGGCCCACCGCCCGATGAGGTCCGGCTCGACAAAGAGCGAGTAGACCCCGACGAGAATGTTGATGAGCAGGAAGAACGCCGTGACGGGCGTCGCGAGCAGACTGAGCATCGGGGCGGGGAGCGCGTGCGGCTAAGTTAGAGGCCCCGCCCGCTGCCCCGCCGTGCCCCGCCTCGTCGTCCTGCTCAGCCTCGCTCTCGGCCTCGCTGCCTGCGACGCCTCGGACGACCTCGTCGGCACGTGGATGCCGGCCGGAGCGGCCGACGGATCGCGGACGACCTTTTTTGCCGACGGCACGTCGCGGATCGTCACCCGCGGACCGGACGGGGCCGAAGAAGCCTACGACGCCCGCTACACGGTCTCGGGCGATACGCTGCTGGCCCTCTCGGACGGTCAGGGAACGGAGCGCTTCCGCTTCCGCGTCGGGCCGGACTCGCTCGTGCTCGAAGACCGCCTGACACGCACCCGGACCGTCCTCGTCCGCGTCCGCGCCTGACTACTCGTCGCGCGGCAGGACGCGGTTGTACTCCCACACGGCCCGCGACAGCGCCTGCTCAGCGTTCAGCTGGAACCGGATGCTCGCGAACCCGAGCGCGAGCCCGCCGAGGCCGGCC
>DASVSE010000542.1:0-10782 GCA_036388235.1 Rubricoccaceae bacterium
CAGCCCACCGGTGTGCGACACGGTCTTGACGCCGCGCAGGTCCTGCACGTTGAACCCGAGCGCATACAGCCGGAACTGCGGCTGCAGCGCCCGCACCTCGGCCGGCGCGGGTGCGATCCGCATCGGCGTCACGCCCGTCCACAGCCCTTCCGTCGTCGCGCGCGACCACAGCCGCCCGGGCGCCACGTCCGGCAGCGCCACACGCCCCGAGTCGAGCTGCACGATCATCCACCGCGCCATGTCGGCCGCCGTGCTCGTGATGCCGGCCGCCGGGTTGGCATTCTCGCCGTCGAACGGCGCGACCGGGACCGTCCGCCCGTCGATGACGGCGAACGTGCCGGACACGTTCTCGCCCGCCAGCCCCTCGCCGACGCTCGCCCGCGTGTCGGCCATCCCCAAGCGGTCCAGGATGCGCGTCTGCACGAACGTCTCCCACGACACGCCTGATGCCGCCTCGACGACCTCGCCGGCGACCATATACAGCACGTTGTCGTACGCGTACTGGCTCCGGAAGCTGGTGCTCAGTGGGAGGTAGCGCAGGTGCGCGACGGTCTGGTCACGCGTCTCCGTCGACGCTGGCCACCACAGCAGGTCGCCCGCGCCGAGGCTCAGGCCCGAGCGGTGCACGAGCAGGTCTCGGACGGTCAGCTCGCGCGTGATCACGGGGTCGATGAGCGAGAACGAGGGCAGGTAGCGCGTCACCGGCGCGTCCCACTCCAGCCGGCCTTCCTCGACGAGCATCCCGAGCGCCGTCGCGGTAAAGGCCTTCGAGTTCGACGCGATCCCGAACCGCGTCCGCTCGTCCACGGGCGCATCCTCACCGAGCAGGCGCGTCCCGTAGCCCTGCGCAAGCACGACACGGCCGTCCTGGACAACCGCGACGGACACCCCGGGCACGCCGAACGTCTCCATGACGTGTGCGACCGTCGCGTCGAAATCTGGCGGGAGGGCCGAGGGCCGGGCCGGCTGCGACGCAGCAGCGGGCGCGAGGATCAGGGCGAGAACGAGCAGGCGAAACGTCACGGCAGCAGGGGAGAGCGGGCCGGGATTCTACGGCCGCTCCACCCGCTCGCCCGCGCCTCGCTTCCTCGACGAGCATTCCAGCACATCCCGGCCGCTCTCTCGGCCTGTTCGACGGCTCAGCCGACGGTTTCGAGTCATTCCTACCGCGCCCCGCCTGTCCATCGCCCGAGTCCACCGAAGCCCCACCAAGGCTGCCCGCCGCGGGCGCTAGCTTTCCGCCATGCCCGACGCCCGCCCCGTGCCCGACTCCGCCGCCCCCGACGCCGCTCGCCTCGACCCCGTCGCCCTCGAACGCGACGTGCTCGACCGCTGGCAGCGCGAGGACACGTTCCAGCAGTCGCTCTCCGCCCGTGACGGTGCCCCGCACTTCGTCTTCTACGAAGGCCCCCCGACCGCCAACGGCAAGCCGGGCATCCACCACGTCATGGCGCGGACGGTCAAGGACCTGTTCTGCCGCTACAAGACCATGCAGGGCTTCCGCGTGGACCGCAAGGCGGGCTGGGACACACACGGCCTTCCGGTCGAGATCGAGGTCGAGAAAGAGCTCGGCCTCGTCGGACGAGACGCTGTCGAGGCGTATGGCCTCGCCCGCTTCAACGAGGCCTGCCGCGCGTCCGTCCTCCGCTACAAGGACCTCTGGGACACCCTCACGGTCCGCATGGGCTACTGGGTCGACCTCGACGCGCCCTACGTGACCTTCGAGACGGACTACATGGAGTCCGTCTGGAACCTCCTCAAGCGCATCCACGAGCGGACGGATGCCGAGGGCAACTCGCTCCTCACGCGCGGCCACCGCATCCAGTGGTACAGCCCCGCCAACGGGACGGTCCTCTCGTCCCACGAGGTTTCGCTCGGCTACAAGGAGGTCCAGGACACGTCCGCCACCGTCCGCTTCCCCGTCGAGGGCGAGCCCGGGACGAGCTTCCTCGCGTGGACGACGACGCCGTGGACGCTCCCGTCCAACGCCGCCCTCGCCGTCAACCCGCGCACCGTCTACGCCAAGGTGCGCCTCGACACCGAGGCTGGCGAGCCCGAGCACGTCTGGATCGCCGAGGCGCTCGTCGGCAAGCTTAAAGGGGAGGGCGAGACTGTCGAGCGCCGCTCGGGCGCCGACCTCGTCGGGACCGTCTACGTCCCGCCGTACCACCTCGCCGGCGCTCCGTCCGAGCTCTACGGCCTCGCCGACGCCCTCGCCCACGGCGCCGACGACCCCGCCGACGCGGCCGGCGAGTCTCACGTCTGGCGCGTCGTTGCTGCGGACTACGTCACGACGGACGACGGAACCGGCATCGTCCACACCGCCCCCGCCTTCGGTGCCGACGACTGGGCGACGGGCCACAAAGAAGGCCTCCCCGTCTTCAACCCCATCAACCCCGACGGGACGTTCAAGGACGGCTTCCCGCTCGTCGGCGGGCTGGACTTCAAGGCGGCCGACCGGCCGATCCTCCGCGACCTCAAGGAGCGTAGCCTCCTCTACCGCGAGGACTCGTACGTCCACAACTACCCCCACGACTGGCGCCGCGGCACGCCGCTGATGCAGTACCCGGTGCGGTCGTGGTTCGCCCGCACGACGGCCGTCAAAGACCGCATGGTCGAGCTGAACCAGACGGTCAACTGGCAGCCCGAGGGCATCGGGACCGGCCGCTTCGGGCAGTGGCTGGAAAACAACGTCGACTGGGCGCTCTCGCGGATGCGCTTCTGGGGCACGCCCCTCCCGATCTGGGTCTCGGACCGCGACGAGGACCAGGTCGAGGTCATCGGGTCGGTCGCCGAACTGATGGACCGCGTCGGCGGCGACCTCCCGTCTGAGGCGATCAACCCGGCTACGGGCGCGCTCGACCTCCACCGCCCCTACGTCGACGCCATCACGTGGCCCGATGGGAAGGGCGGGACGATGCGCCGCATCCCGGACCTTGTCGATGTCTGGTTCGACTCGGGCGCAATGCCGTGGGCGCAGTGGCACGCCCCGTTCGAGAACGAAGACGCCTTCGCCGCCAACACGCCCGCCGACTTTATCGCCGAGGGCGTCGACCAGACGCGCGGCTGGTTCTACACGCTCCACGCCATCGCCGCGCTCGTGGACGACCGCGTGGCGTATAAAAACGTCGTCGTGAACGGCCTCGTCCTGGACGAGAAGGGCCAGAAGATGTCCAAGTCGGTCGGCAACACCGTCGACCCGTTCGAGGCCATCGAGCGCCACGGCGCCGACGCCGTCCGCTGGACGATGATGAGCGCCTCCCCGCCGTGGGAGAACCTCAAGTACTCCGACGCGGCCGTCGAGGCGACGCGGCGCAAGCTCTTCGGGACGCTCACGAACACGTACAGCTTCTTCTCGACCTACGCCGCGCTCGACGGCTACGCCTACGACGCAGGCGCTGCGACTTCCGCAGGCGACCGAGCCGAGCTCGACCGCTGGATCCTCTCGCGCCTGCAGTCCACGATCACCGAATCGACAGCCGCCCTCGACGCCTACCACCCGACACGGGCGGCCCGCGCCGTCGAGGCGTTCGTGGACGATCTTTCGAACTGGTACCTCCGCCGCTCGCGCCGCCGGTTCTGGTCCAAGGGAGATGCCGGAGCGTCCGGGGCCGACAAGCAGGCCGCGTACGACACGCTCCACGAGTGTCTCGCGACGGTCGCGAAGCTGATGGCCCCGATCGCGCCGTTCACGGCCGAGTGGCTGCACGGCGCCCTCGGCGGCGCGTCGTCGGTTCACCTCGACCGCTGGCCCGAGGCCGACACCTCCCGTCTCGACGCCGACCTTGAAGGCCGCATGGCCCTCGCCCGCGCGGTCGTCACGGCCACCCTCGCGCTCCGTAACGACGCCGCGATCGGCGTCCGCCAGCCGCTCCAGACGCTCACGGTCGTCGTCGGGCCGGGCGGCGTGGACGAGGCCGACCTGCGCGCGGTCGAGGCCGTGGTCCTCGACGAGGTCAACGTGAAGCGCCTCGGCACGGCCTCGGGCGGCGTCGTGGCCAAGACGGCGAAGCCCAACTTCAAGGCCCTCGGCCGGCGCCTCGGGCCGCAGATGAAGGCTGTCACCGCCGCCGTCCGCGACCTCTCGGCCGAGGTCGTCGAGGCATTCGAAGCGTCGGGCCGGCTCGTGCTCGACCTCGACGGCGTCGTGGTCGAACTCGTCACCGGCGACCTCGACGTCGTCAGTGAGGGCGTCGCCGGGCGGCCCGTGCGCCAGGAGACCGCCACGATGCCTGACGGGACGGTCCGCACCGTCACCGTCGCGCTCGACACCGCGCTCGACGATGCACTCCGCGCCGAGGGCGCGGCCCGCGAGTTCGTCAACCGCGTCCAGAACCTGCGCAAGCGGGCCGGCTACGAGGTGTCGGACCGCATCACGCTCACCGCACAGACCAGCAGCGACGACGTAGCCGACGTGCTCCGCGTGCACGCCGCCACGATCCAGGCCGAGACGCTCGCGACCGCGTTCGATCTCTTGGTCGGCGTTTACGACAGCCTTCCAGCCGGCGATGCTGCGGAAAACGAAGTGATTGGCGGCGCAACCGTCGGCGTCTCCGTTCGCCGTGTCACTCAGACCGGCACCGAGGCGTAAGCGCGCCGTCTTCTGTCCCCGCCCCCCCGCCCGTTGGAGACTCCTCCCCGCCGCACGCCCTTCTCCGACGCGGAACTCGACGAGTTCCGTGACCTCATCGAGTCCAAGCGGACCCGCGCCCTCGCCGAGATCGAGACGATGCGGGCCCGCCTCCGCCACGCCCGCGAGGCCGGCGGCGACACGGCCTTCTCGCTCCACATGGCCGACGCCGGGACGGACGCCGCGGACCGCGAGCAGACGCACGCGATGATCTCGCGTCAGCAGACCTTCGTCTCGCACCTCGACCGCGCCCTCCGGCGGATCGAGCACAAGACGTACGGCGTGTGCCGCGTCTCGGGCGAGCCGATCTCGAAAGAGCGCCTGCTCGCCGTGCCGCACACCGAGACCTCCATCGCCGCCAAGCGCGACGAGCAGAAGCGCCGCTAACGCGTGCCGAGACCCTCGCGCCGACGTCGGCGCTGCCCCTCCTGACCTTTCCACCATGCGCGTTCTTTGGGTCACGGCCCTCATCCTCGTCATCGACCAGATCACCAAGGTCTGGGTCAAGACGTCGATGTTCATGGGCGAGACGATCCCGGTCGTCGGGCGGCTCTTCCGGTTCACGTTTACCGAGAACCCCGGCATGGCGTTCGGGCTCGAGCTCGGCGGCGGCGACGCAGGCAAGCTCTTTCTGAGTGTGTTCTCAGTTCTGGCGACGGTCGCGATCGGCGTGTGGCTGTGGCGGGTCCGCCACGCGCCGCACCTGTACCGCCTTGCGCTTGCGCTCATCCTCGGCGGTGCGCTCGGCAACGTGATCGACCGCGTGTTCTACGGCGCACTGTGGGGCTATGCGCCGCTCGGCTTCGGCAACGTCGTCGACTTTCTGCACCTCGACGTCGGGACGCTGCGCATCCCCGAGGCCGTGCCGGGCATCGGCGGCGCGGCGTGGCACCTGTTTCCCATCGGCAACGTCGCCGACGTGGCGATTCTCGTCGGGATCGGCCTGCTGCTGGCCGCTCAGAAGGCGTTCCAGGCGTACCTCACCGAGCGTCATGGGCCGGCAGCCGCTCCTGCCGAGGCGTCGGTCGGGACCCCGGCCTAACTGGCGGTACGGGGACGGGCGCCGGTCGGGGAGCAGGACGCCGTGCGACGAGCGCGAGCACGCTCGCCAGGACAACACCCGTGCCCGCGATCTGCGCGGCCGACGGGACGTCGCCAAAGACGAGCACGCCCCACGCGAACGCGAACACGATCTGGACGTAGCCGACGGCCGTCGCCGTTGCGGCGTCGAGCAGGTACAGGCCGCGCGTGAGCGTCCACTGCCCGACCTGCGTCGACACGGCGACGCCGCCGAGGAGCGCCCACGCACCGGCGCTCGGCCACCGCCACCCGCCCGAGAGCGCGAACGGGACCGACAGCAGGATGCCCGCCCACGAGAGCGCGTAGATGATTGCGAGCGGGTGGTCCGTCTCGCGGAGCTTGCGGACGGCCGTGTATGCCAGCCCCATCAGAACCGCCGCGGCGACGACGAGCGCGACGCCGACCGGGTCGAGGCCGTCCGTGTCCGCTCCGAAGAGAAACGCCGGCCGCGCCACGAGCGCAACGCCGACGAGGCTCGCCGCGACGCTCGCGACGATGCCTACGCGGAGCCGCTCGCCGAGCGCGAGGGCCGCGAACAGGGCCGTCCAGACCGGCGCCGTGTTCTGGATCGTCACGGCGTCGCCGAGCGGCAGCCGCCCCAAGCCGGCGTAGAGCAGGCTCAGCGCTCCCGCGCCGACGAGGCCGCGCGCGGCGAGCAGCCGCCGGTTCACACCGCGCCGCGGGACGCCCGCCCACCGCAGAAAGCCGAGCGACAGGACCGTCATCGCGACCGAGCGCACAGCGACGATCTCCATCGCCGGCAGTTCGCCCGAAGCCATCTTAACGAACAGGCTCATCACGCTGAACGCGAGCGCGCTCGTCGCCATCAACGCCGCGCCGCGGAGGCGTTCGCGCGGCGTTCCGTCGGCCGGGAGGGGCGCGTCGGGGACGGCCGCGAGGGCCGGCGTGGCGTTGGCGTTGGCGGGGAGCACGGGCGTCGGGGGACCGAGGGGCAACGGACGATGGGCGGCGCGGGTGCCCCGATCGCCGCGGTTTCCAGCCTCTTCACGCGTCCCGGGCTCTACCTTCGCAGACCGCCCGCCTTCTGCCGATGCGCCGCCTCGTCCGCCTCGTTCTGCCTGCCCTCGTCTTGCTCGCCCTGCCGGCCCGCGCCCAGGCGCCTGGCCGCTACGCCGACGTGCGAGTCTCGGCCCCCGAGGGCGGATCGGTCGCGGTTCGCCTCGCCCTTGCGGGCGTCGGCGTGGACCACGGCGTGGCTGAGAAAACCTCGGACGGCGCGCCAGCGCTTCGGACTGTCCTGAGTGAGGCCGAGGTCGGCGCGGCCCGCGCAGCTGGCCTGCGCGTGGACGTGCTTACGCCCGACATCGCCGCGGCCGTTGCGGCCCGCCAGTCGGCTCGCCTCGGCGGCTGCCCGACACCGCCCGCGCCCATCACCGGCTCGATGGGCTGCTACCCGACGCTGGACGAGACCGTTGCCATTCTCGACCAGATGCGGACGGAGTTTCCGTCCCTCGTCTCGGCCCGCACGTCGATCGGAACGACGCGCGAGGGGCGCCCGCTGTGGGCCTTCGAGATTGGCGACAACCCGGGAGTGGACGAGGGTGAGCCCGAGGTTCTCTGGACGGCCCTGCACCACGCGCGCGAGCCGCAGGGCCTCGCCACCGTCCTGCTCGCCGTCTGGGACCTGCTCCGCCGCGGCGACGCCGAGGCGCAGTTCCTGCTCGCCAACCGGCGCCTGTTCGTCGTGCCCGTCCTCAACCCCGACGGCTACGTCTACAACCAGACCACGGCGCCGGCCGGCGGCGGCCTCTGGCGCAAAAACCGCCGCGCCAACGCCGACGGCTCGCGTGGCGTGGACCTCAACCGCAACTACGCCTACGAGTGGGGGCGCGACAACGTCGGCTCCTCGCCGAGCGGCGGCTCGGAGACCTACCGCGGCACGTCGGGCTTTTCGGAGCCCGAGACGGCCGCCATTCGCGACTTCGCCAACACGCGCCGCATCCGGGTCGCCCTGAACTACCACGCCTACGGCAACCTGCTCATCTACCCGTGGGGCTTCGAGGAGGACCTCTACACGCCCGACTCGGCCCAGTTCACGGACCAGGCGCTCGCGATGACGGCCACGAACGGCTACCTCGCCGGGACGGGCAACCAGACCGTCAACTACGTCACGAACGGCGGCTCGGACGACTGGCTTTACGGCGACACGGCCCTGCACTCGGCGGTCTTCTCGTACACGCCCGAGGTCGGCTCTGCTAACGATGGCTTCTGGCCCGACCCGGACCGCATCGTGCCGATCGCTACCGAGAACCTTGAGATGAACCGCCTCTCGCTGCGATACGCCGGGTCTGTGCTGTCTATCGCGCGGATAGAAGTGACGGACAATGGCGGCAACGGGTTTATCGACCCCGGCGAGACGGGGTCTGTACGGGTGTTCGTGACCAACCAGGGGCGCTCGGTCATGACGGATTCTCGCATAGTCGGCTTCTACTCATCGAGCCCGTACGTCCAGATGGGCGAGTATGGCGGGGGACTTTCGAACATTGCCCCGGGCGACACGTGCGCGCTCGGGCCGTTCAGCTTCGACCTCGCCGGCGCGACGCCACTCGGCAACCTGACTGGGTTTTCTGTCCTCGTCCATTCTTCCGAGCACGAGATGACCGAGCGACTGGTCCTGCCGCCGATTCGCGTCGGGACACCCGAGACGTTCGTCGCCGACGACGCCTCGACCCTCGCGGGGTGGACAGCGGCGGGTGCGCCCACGAGCACCGGCTGGGGCCTCTCGACAACCGTCTTTACGAGCGGCCCATCGTCATTTGCGGACAGCCCGGCGGGGCCGTACCCCAACAACACCGACCGGACACTCACGCGCACGGCGCCGCTCGACCTGCCCCTAGGCGCCTCGCTGACGTTCCGCACGCGCTACGACCTGGAGCCCGGCTACGACGTCGTGACGGTCGAGGCGCAGGTCGGGAGCGGGGCGTGGACGCCGCTCGCGGGCCGCCTCACCGTTCCCGCGACAGGCAACTCGCCGTTCCCCGTCGGAACGCCCGTCTACACGGGCACGCGCGCGACGTTCGCGACCGAGACCGTCGATCTCCCGGCGGGCGCGGCCGTGCGCGTGCGCTTCCGGCTCCGCTCGGACGGATCGCAGACGCGCGACGGGATCTACGTGGACGACCTGCGCATCGAGCTGCTCGTGAACGGCGGCGCCGTCGCGGGCGAGCCGGGGGCGGCGCCCCGGGCCGGCATCGCGCTCGGCGTGCCGTCGCCGAACCCGGCGCGGGGCGTCGTCCGGATCCCGGTGACGCTGGGCGATGCCCGCGATGCGACACTCGACGTGTTCGACGCGCTCGGACGGCGGGTGGCGAGCCTGCGGCCCGAGGCAGGCGTGGCCGAGTGGGACGCGAGCCTGGCGGCGCCCGGCGTCTACGTCGTCCGCCTGCGGACCGGGCGGGGCGAGGTGTCGCGGCGCGTCGTGGTCCGCTAGTGCGGGCCGACAAACGCTACCGGACCGGCGTGCGGGGGCGGCCGTCGTCGAGGACTTCGGCGTCTTCGACCGGCGCCTCGGGACCACCGGCAGCCGGCGTGCCGAACGGGCCGGCCCCGAACGCACCGCCCATGCCGGAGACGCGGACGGACCCGCTGCGGACGCCGCGCTCGAAGCGGCGCACGAGTGCGCGCCGGACGAGTGCGCGCGTCGGCGGGAAGAGGCCGACCATGCCGACGAGGTCGGTGAGGAAGCCGGGGGCGACGAGGAGCGTCGCGCAGACGAGCACGATCAGGCCGTCGACGAGTTCGGGGCCGGGGACGCCGCCCGAGGCGAGGCGCGCCTGGACGCGGCCCCATGCGGCGAGCCCTTCGCGCTTCGCAAGCCACGACCCGACGACGGCCGAGAGCACGACGAGCGCGAACGTCGGTCCGAACCCGAGGCGGGCGCCGACCGTCCCGAGCAGGGCCACCTCGACGGCGGGGACGACGAGGAACAGCAGCAGCAACCGACCCGACATGAGCGTTTTCCAGAAGGGGACCGTCCCGTCCTACGCAGGCGCCGCCGCTGGGCTTCGCGCGGCCGCGCTCTTTCTCCTCGTCCTCGCAGCCGCCGCGCCGCAGGCCCAGCCCGCCCGGACCGCCGATGCCCTTGCGGACGCGCGGACGGCGGCCGAGCGGGCGCACCTGTGGCGCGTCGGCGCGTGGGGGGCGGCGAACGTGGCCGCGGGGGCGGTCCTGCTCGCGACGGCGTCGGGGCGGGCGCAGCAGCGGGCGTTCGGCGTGCAGGCGGCGGCGTGGGGGGCCGTAAACACGGGCATCGCCGTCGTTGCGCTGGCGCGGGCAGCGGCGGATACGACGGCGACGCTCGGCGAGGCGCTGCGGGCCGAGGCGCACCTCGCGGACGTGCTGTGGCTCAATGTCGGGCTGGACGCGGGCTACATGGCGGTCGGGGCGACGCTGTGGCTCGTGGCGTCTCGGGGCGTGGCGAATGGGGCGGCGTGGCGCGGGCACGGACAGGCCGTGCTCCTGCAGGGCGCGGCGCTGCTGGCGCTCGACGCGGTCGTGCTGGCCGGTTCGTCGGGGCGGTTCGAGGCCCTGGCGCGGCTCGCCGACGCGGCTGTATTGGTCCCGGCAGCCGTCGGGCCGGGGATGCCGGGGGTGCTGCTCGTCGTCGGGCTGTAGCGCGGCGCCTACTCGACGGCCTCGAAGGTGCCGGGGCAGGCGAGGCGGGCGAGCGTGAGCGCGGCCCTCAGGTCGCCGTCGGCCGGGGCGTAGGTCGTGTAGACGAGTTCGCGGTCGGGATCGGACGGGCGGCGGAACGTGCACGTCGCGATGCGGCCGGCTGTGGGGCAGGCGGCCGTGCGGAACGTCGCGCCGGGGGCGGCGACGCAGTTGACGGAGGCGGCCTCGGGCGTCCACGCCGGCCCGGTGTAGGCGAAGCAGTAGGACTCGGCGGGGCGGACGTCGCAGCTGCCAGCGGGGGAGGGGGCGGCGGGGCGCGGATCGGACGGCGGACCCGACGGGCGGCGATCGGGGGGGCGCCGGTCGGGCGGGCGGGTCGCGGGCGGACGCGTGGCCGGGGGGGGCCGGGCAGGCGGACGGGCGGGGGGCGTCGGCCG
>DASVSE010000543.1:0-3500 GCA_036388235.1 Rubricoccaceae bacterium
GCCGCGCCGTCGGTCACGACCGTCACGGAAACGAGCGGGGCGGGCGCACCGGCCGGGTGGGCGGCCTCGGTCGGGGGCCACACGAGCGGGCGCTCGACGCCGACCTCGACGCCGGCCTCCTCGGCGTCGCGGAGGAGCGTCTCGGCCTCGGCGAGCGCGCCCGGGGGCCACGCCACGAACGTGTGCTGCCCTGCGGCGACGGCCGCCCGCGCCGCCGCCGCCCGTCCTTCGACCGGGCCCGCGACGACGACGATGCGGGCGGGAGCCTCGCGGATTCCGTCGCCGACGGGCACTCCCATGGCTGTGAGCGCCCGGACCAACTCGGCTTCCTCGCCGACGACGGCGACGCCAGGCAGCGGTGCCGGAGACCGGAACGGGACGTCGGAGGGCACGGGCAGCCGCTGGGTAAGGGGGCGTCAATCTACCCGGTCCGTTCACGCGATCAGGCGCGTCACCCCCTACCTTTGGCCTATCCAGACCGGCGCGTTGCGCCCGACCATGATTCGCACTGCTTCCGTCCTGCGCCTCGTCGCGGTCCTCGTGGCCATCCTCGCTGGCTCGGCCGTGCAGGCCCAGATCACCGTCACGCCACGTGGTGACGCAGCGTCGCTCGACATCGCCGCGTGGAACGTCGAGTTCTACGGCGAGCCGTCGCAGGGGCCCAACGACGCCGTCCAGGCCGAGCGCGTTCAGGCGGTGCTGGAGCGCTCCGGGATCGACTTCTGGGCGCTCGAAGAGGTCGTGAGCACCTCGGGCTTCAACGCCCTGCTCGCCGCCATCGCGGACGACGGCTACGCCGGCATCCTCGGGCCGAACGTCTCCTCGGACCCGGTCTTCAACCAGCGTCTCGCGTTCATCTACCGGACGTCCGTCGTGACGCCCGTCGGGGCCCCGCGGACGGTTGTGTCGTCGACCAACTTCGGGGGCCGCGCGCCGCTCGAACTGACGGCCAACGTGACCCTGGGCGGCGTCACGCGGCAGGTCCGCTTTATCGCCATCCACGCCAAAGCCCTCAGCGACCTCGACTCGTACAACAAGCGCGTCGCCGGCGCGGCGCAGCTGAAGACGTACGTGGACGGGCTGATCGCGCAGGGCATCCCGGTCGTCGTGATGGGCGACTTCAACGACGAGCTCACGACGTCCATCGCCGGCGGTCGGCCGTCGCCCTACGCGGACTTCGTCTCGGACGCCGACTACACGTTTGCCACGCAGCGCCTCAACGACCAGAACATCGCGACGTACTGCAGCAACGCCTCGTGCTCGTCGGGGAGCACGCTGGACCACATCATGATCGGCGGCGGCGCCATCACCGGCTACGTCGCCGGCTCGGGCGACCGCTACGGCGAGCTGCTGACCGGCATTACGCAGTACACGGCGACGACGTCGGACCACCTGCCGGTCCTGGCGCGCTTCTCGGTCGCGGCCGTGGCCGACGAAGAGGAGGCGGCAGCGGGAACGGTGGCGCTCTCCCCGGCCGCCCCGAGTCCGTTCCGGACCGGGACGACGCTCCGCTTCACGCTCGCCGAGGCGTCCGACGTGTCTATCGACGTGCTCGACCTGCTCGGGCGGACCGTAGCGCACGTCGGCGGGGCGTACGGGGCGGGCGAGCACCGCGTCGCGCTCGATGGCACGGGCCTCGCGGCCGGCGTCTACCGCGTCCGGTTGCGTGCCGGCGGCGCCGAGCGCGTCCAGACCGTCATCCGGGCGCGCTGAGGCACCCGCGCCGCGGCAATTTCACCGCGGCGCGCCGAAGGCCGTCGGTAGACTCGGCGCAGACCACCCGCCCTGCCCGATGCGCCCGTTCCTGCTCCTGCTCGTCGCCGCAGCCGCCCTCGGCGCGTGCGCCTCCGATCCCGCGTCGAGCGGCGCCGCACCCGCCGCAGTGGCCGACGCCGACGGGCCGCTCGTGATCTACTCGGGCCGCAAGGACGTCCTCGTCGGCCCGCTCGTGGAACGCTTCGAGCGCGAGACCGGCATCGACGTCGAGGTGAAGTACGGGACCGACGCGGCGCTCCTGGCCACGATGGCGGAGGAAGGCTCGGCGAGCCCGGCCGACGTGTTCTGGGCCAACACCGAGGGCGCACTCGTCGCGGCGGGACCGCGCCTCGCCGGGCTTCCCGACAGCCTGACGAGCCGGCCGGCCGCCTTCGCCGCCGACAGCGGCCGATGGGTCCCTGTCACAACCCGCTTCCGCGTGCTCGCGGTCGCCCCGAGCCGCGTCGACACCGCTTCCCTGCCGGCCTCCGTCATGGGTCTCCCGGCCACGGCTGCCCTCCGCGGCCGCATCGGCTGGACGCCGACCTACTCGTCGTTCCAGGACTTCGTCTCGGCGATGCGCGCGACCGAGGGCGAGGCCGAGACGGCCGCGTGGCTCGACGGCATGAAGGCCCTTCAGCCCAAGGCCTACGAGTCCAATGCCCCGATGCTCGAAGCCCTCGAAGCGGGCGAGATCGATGTCGCGCTGACGAACCACTACTACGTGCTCCGGATGCTCGAAGGCGGCGAGGAGGCCGAAGTCGAGACGGCTGAGGAAGAAGCCGCCGAGCAGGCGGCCGAAGATGCTGCCGAGGCGCGCGGAGAAGCGCCGGACGGCCCCGACGTGGCGATGCACCACTTTGCCGCGGGCGACGTGGGCAACCTTGCCCTCGTGACCGGCGCCGGTGTCCTCCAGACGTCGCGGCACACGACGGCGGCACTGCGCTTTCTCGCGTTCCTGCTCTCGCCCGAGTCGCAGGCGTTCACCGCCCGCGAGGTCCACGAGTATCCGGTCGTCCGCGGAACGCCTCTGCCGGACTACCTGATGCCGCTCGACCGCGCGGTCGCGCTCGGGCCAGACCTCGACGCGTCGGCGCTGTCGAGCCTCGACGCGACGCTCGCTCTGCTCCGCGGCCGCGACCTGCTGTAGGTGACCGCACGCGCTGTCCGCGGGCTGGCCGGGGCGCTCCGCCGGGCCGGGCCGGCGCGGTGGCTCGCCGTCCCGGTCGGACTCGTCGTGGCTGGCGTGGCCGTGCCGCTGGTCTACCTCGTCCTGCGTGCGGCCGAGGCGGACCCCGGCACGCTCGTCGACCTCGTCTGGCGCCCGCGGACGCTGCGCCTCGCCGTCCACACACTTGGCCTCGCCGCGGCCGTCGTCGCAGCCGCGACGGCCATCGCCCTTCCGCTCGCCTGGCTGGCAGCACGGGCCGAGACGGTGCGCGTTCCGTCGGCCGTCCGCCGCGCGGCGACCGCAGCCGGCGTCCTGCCGCTCGCGCTCCCCGGCTATGTGATGGCGACGGCGCTTCTCGGCGCAACGGGCCCCCGGGGGCTGCTCGCGGGCTGGCCCGGCCTCGTGCTGCCGCGACCGACCGGCTTCTGGGGGGCCCTCGTCGTGCTCACGCTCGCCACGTTTCCGTACCTGTTTCTCAACCTGCGGTCTGCGCTGGCCGGGCTGGACCCAGTCTCCGAGGATGCCGCGCGGTCGCTCGGGTTGGGCCCGTGGGCCGTTGCCCGGCGCGTCGTCC
>DASVSE010000544.1:0-5552 GCA_036388235.1 Rubricoccaceae bacterium
GCCGTCACCTACGAGGCTGAGGCCGAAGACGTCGCCTCCGAGCAGATCGTCGGCCGCGTGCTCGACGCCGTCCTCGTGCCGTGAGCCGGTGGAGGGGACCCGCTGACTGAGCCCCCGCCGACCCGCGTATCCCTGTACCCCCGCCGCCATGCGCCCTGCTCAGCCGTTCCAGAAAGAGGCGATCACCGTTGCCGAGATCATCGACCACTTGCGGACGCTCGCGGGCATCGACATCGTCCTCGCCAACGCGGCCTCGGCCGAGCGGCGGCCGCTGACCGAGAGCCACGTCCACAGGCCGGGCCTTGCGCTCGCAGGCTACACCGAGCTGTTCACGTCCGAGCGGATCCAGGTGCTCGGCAACACCGAGGTCCGCTACCTCACGTGGCTCGGCGAGGCCGGCGGCGCCGAAGCGTTCGAGCGCCTCGTCGCCTTCAACGTGCCGTGCGTCGTGCTCACGGCCGGCAACACGCTCCCTGAGCCGCTCCTTGCCCTCGCCGATGCGCACGGCGTGCCGGTGTACCGCACGCCGGTCCCGACCGTCCCGTTCATGCTCACGCTGCGGGATCTGCTCGAAGACCAGTTCGCGCTCCAGCTCACGCTCCACGGGTCGCTCGTGGACGTCTATGGCATCGGGCTGCTCATCACCGGCCCGGCGGGCATCGGCAAGTCCGAGATCGCGCTCGACCTGGTCGAGCGGGGCCACCGCCTCGTCGCGGACGATGTCGTGATCGCGACGCGCAAGGGGAGCGACGTGCTCATGGGGACAGGCACGGACCTCGCCAAGCACTTTATGGAGGTTCGTGGCCTGGGCATCCTCGACGTCAAGGCCATGTTCGGCGTCCGCGCGATCCGCTACCAGAAGCGCATCGAGGTCGTCGTGCGCGTCCACCCGTGGGACCCTAAAGAGGAGTACACGCGGCTCGGGATGGTCGACGAGAACCAGACGATTCTCGACGTGCCGCTCCCGCTCGTAAAGCTGCCGGTCACTCCGGGCAAGAACGTGACGGTTCTCTGCGAGGTCATCGCGATGAACCACCTGCTGCGCCACTACGGCTACGACCCGGCCGACGAGTTCGCGCGGCGCCTCAACGAGCAGATCGCGCGCAAGCGCGCCGCCGGCGGCGGACGCACGCAGGAGCGCGGCGTCGAGTGGTTCGAGACGGACATCGAGTAGTCGGGCGGGCGCAGGCGTGGCACTCGGTTGTCTTTGCCCTTCCGAACCTCGTACTCTGAGGCTCCACTTCGCCGCTGCTATGCGCCTGTTTCCCCTCGTCGCTCTTACCATCCTGTTTACCGGCGTTGGGTGCTGGGATGCCGTGCCGATTCGCGACGTGGTGGCGCAAACTCCCGTCGGTACGCCGCTCGACCTGGCCGCCGACACGACGGGTTCTCGGCGGGTTCTCCTCCGCGCCGTCGGCGATGTGATGATCGGGACCGACTTCCCGGCCGGCTACCTGCCGCCCCGCGGCCGGTCCATTCTCACCGGGGTCCACGGCCTCCTCCGCGACGCGGACCTTACGTTTGCCAACCTCGAAGGCCCGTTCCTCGACGGCGGCTCGTCCGAGAAGTGCGCGCCGACCTCGACGCAGTGCTACGCCTTCCGCACGCCGACGCGCTACGGCCGCTACCTCGTCGACGCCGGGATCGACCTCGCGAGCCTGGCCAACAACCACGCGCAGGACTTCGGCGAGGAGGGCCGCACGTCCACGATGGCCATGCTGGATAGCCTCGGCATCGCGCACTCCGGCCGCGCCGGCACCGTCGCGACGGTCGAGAAAAACGGCCTGCGGATCGCGATGATCGCGTACCACGCCGCCGACCACTCCAACTGGCTCAACGACGAGCCTGCCGCCGCCCGCTTTGTCGCTGAGGTGGCGCGGACGCACGACGTCGTGATCGTGTCCTTCCACGGCGGCGCCGAGGGCGGGCGCATCCATGTCCCGGCCGGCCGTGAGACCTTCCTCGACGAAGACCGCGGCGACCTGCGCCTGTTCACGCACACCGTCGTCGACGCCGGGGCAGATCTGGTGATCGGGCATGGCCCGCACGTCCCGCGCGGCGTTGAGGTGTACCGCGGCCGGCTCATCGCGTACTCGCTGGGCAACTTTGCGACCTATGGCCGCTTCACGATCCGCGGCGCGACGGCCCTGGCGCCCATCCTGGAGGTCGAATTTGGTCCCGACGGCGCCTTCGAGGCGGGGCGAATTCTCGCCGCGCGTCAGGTGGGCGATGGCATCCCCGAGGCGGACCCGTCGGGCGAGGTCATCCAGCTCATGCGCAGCCTCAGCGCCGAGGACTTCCCCGCGTCCGAAGCAACGATCGACGCCGACGGCACCATTCGCCTAACCGCCGACACCAGCGTGACGGGCGGCTAAGGCCAGGTGGCCACGTCCTCCAGTGCCGTCTCACCCTGCGCCACGAGGCCGGACAACACCTCTGGCAGGGTGTTTGCGTAACAGACGCTGACTTTACTTTATCGCGCCTCGACTGAGCTCTATGCCCAAAAACGTCGTCTACTACTACGACCATGAGGCGGGGACGTTCGTCGCGCTTGAGCCGGGGCGGCGCGTGCGCTGGCTCAAGACGGGGGCGGGGACTGCCCTCGTGCTCGTGATTGCAGCGGTTGGCGTCGGTGTTCTCGCCCAGACCCTCACGACGCCGACGGAGGTCGCGCAGCAGAGCGAGATCGAGATGCTCCGCGAGCAGCTCGAAGAAGCCAATACCCACCTCGACGCGTTTTCGACCGAGCTCGCGGCCCTCGCCGAAACCGACCGCGAGCTGTACCGGACCGTTCTCCACGCGGATCCGGTCTCCGAGGACCGCTTCGGAATGGGGGCGGGCGGCGCCCGAGACGAGCGCTTCGGTCGCTTTTCGACTCCGACGCGCGAGCTGCTTACGGAGACATCAGCGACGTTCGACCGGCTCGAACGTCAGCTGGCCCTTCAGCGGCGCTCGTACGCTGAACTCCGGACCGTCGCCGGGCGGCGCGAGGCGGTGTTGCGCCAGCAGCCGGCCATTCTGCCCCTCCGCGACGCCCGCATGACGTCGGGCTACGGCATGCGCTTCCACCCCGTCCTGCACGTCACGCGCCTGCACGCAGGCGTGGACTTTGCCACTGCATCCGGCACGCCGGTGTACGCAACAGGCGACGGCGTCGTGGGCTTTGTCGGGACGCGGGGCGGCTACGGAACGGTCGTCGAGATTCGGCACCCGCTCGCGGGCCGCCTCACGCGCTACGCCCACCTCACGACGGCGGCGCCGGGCCTCCGCCCGGGCTCGCTCGTTCGCCGCGGCCAAACCGTCGCCTACAGCGGCCATTCGGGCCTGTCGACGGCCCCGCACCTGCACTACGAGGTTCGCCAGCTCGACGCGGCGCAGACGTCGACCGACCCGATCGAGACGTTCGTGCCCGGCGTGACGCCTGCCGAGTATCGCGACCTGCTCGCGGCGTCGCGCTCGGGCGCCGCCTCTTTCGACTGACGTCGGCACGAGGCGACGGGCGCGCTTGTGGAACATCGCCGCGCGGCGTCCGTGGGGGGATTGCATTTCCGAAACGGCGGACCTATCGTGCGCCCCCCGCCTCCCCTCACTCCTCCTCTCCCTATGTACTGGACGCTCGAACTCGCGGCGACGCTCGAAGACGCGCCGTGGCCCGCGACCAAGGACGAGCTCATCGACTACGCCGACCGGACCGGTGCGCCGGCCGAGGTCATCCAGAACCTCGAGGAGATGGACGACGACGGCGAGCCGTACGAGAGCATCGAGGAGGTCTGGCCCGACTACCCGACGCAAAACGAGGATTTCTACTTTGAGGACGACTGACGCACCCAGCGGTGGTCCCCGACGAGAGCACGTGGCATCGGCTGCGTTCGAGCCTCTGGACGAGCGTCTGGAGGCTCGCTGCGTCTGGCCCGCCTGGCGGCGTTACGCCTCGAGCGCCTGCGTCGCGAAGTCGAATGCCCCGAGAGCGTCGTCGACGAACTGCCGCGCGGCACGGTCGGCCGAGCCGGGGGTCCCAAAGTCTGCCCGGGACGTGTGGAGCGCGTGCTCGCCCTGCCGAATGGAGAACGTGTAGCCCGCCGATGCCCGCCGGATCTCCAGCGAGAAGCCACGGTGGTAAAAAGCCTGACGGGTGGGCACGGAGGGCGCGGGGAGGACGGCGGGCACAGGAGTTATCGGCGGTGGGTGCGGGTTCTTTGGCAATGCACCCGCCGGCGACCCTGTTTCGTCGCGGATTGTGGGTTTGGGCGCTCCGGCGTGACACCGGGGCCGCGTGAAGCGGCCCGTGTCGCAGGATGAGACGCCCCGCGTCCGGCTCGGGACACTCCGGGGCTAAACTGCCGCCCCCTTGCACGCCCTCTCATGGCCCGGCTCGCCCTGTTCGCCGTCAGCACTGTCGTCCTCTGCGGCTGCTTCACGTTCCGCTCGACCGTGGCGGTCCGGCCCGATGGCAGCGGGACGATTACCGAGACGCTCGCGCTCTCGGGCCCGGCCCTGGCGATGATGCGCAGCGGCGAGGCACCGCTGAGCACGGCCGAAGCCCTGCTCGCCCGCGCCGCCCGCCTCGGAGACGGCGTGACGCTCGTCCACACGGACACGCTCGGCGGCGTCCGCACGACGGTGTACAGCTTCCGCACCATTGCGGCCGTCCGGTACAGCCTGCCGGACAACGCGACCGAGCCTGCTGATCTGGCGGCCGTCGCGGATGTCCCGCCCCTCTACACGTTCGGCTTCGAGCGGGCTACGGGACGCGGGCCTGCCGTCCTCCGCATCGTCACGCCCGATGCTCCCGACGAGGCGCCGGCCGCGTACGACAGCGCCGCCGTCGTCCAGTCGCTCGCCGTCGCGCGGGTGATGGTCGGCGAGGCCCGCGCGACGGTCGAGGTCGTCGCCGAGGGCGAGCCGGCCGGCGACGGCGCAACCACGACGACGCTGCTCGACCTGCCGTTCGGTCCGGTGCTGGACCTCGTCGAGCGCCATCCCGTGCTCGCGGCGAGCGCGTCCATCCCGCTCGAGGGCCTCCGGCGCACGCTCGTCGGGACGGAAGGAATCACCGTCCATCCCCCGGGCACGACAGCGATTCGCTTTCACTAATCCGGTCGCCCTGTAAAGCCTCCGTCAGGACGTGTGGTCGTGGACGATGCGCCAGCCCTGGTCCGTCCGGACAAACAGGAGCGTAAAGAGACCTCCCGGCTGCCGGTCGGCAGGTCCGTCGACGAGCAGCCGCCAGCGGCCCCAGGCGAGCGCGTGAACGCCTGAGAGCGGCTCGACGGTCACGTCGTCGAACGAGAGCAGACCCATCGCTGCGGCGTCGGGGTAGGAGCGGAGGTAGCCGTAGAGCGCCTCCTCCCAGCCCCGGCGGACCGTCGAGCCGGAGAGGAACACGAGCGAGTCGACCTCGGCGTAGCCTCCCATGAAGTCCCGGACGGACCCTGCGTTCCACGCCTGCACCTGCGCGTCCAGCACGGCCCGGACTCCGGCCTCGACCTCGCCCCGGTCGAACGGGGCCCCGTCCCGGAGGGGGCGGGCGGCGATGCGGAGCGAGGCGATGG
>DASVSE010000545.1:0-2757 GCA_036388235.1 Rubricoccaceae bacterium
CGTCATCCTCGCCATCGACTACGACACGTTCGCCGAGCTCGGCGGGCAGCCGTATTGGGACCAGGCGCGCCTCATCGCCGACCTCGGTCGGGCCGTGACGTCGGACTTCGGCGTCGGCTGGTCGTCGCTCACGTCTACGGACGACCGCTCGCGGTCGGACCTCGTGCAGCAGATGCTGGACCCGGCCTTCCTGCCGCTGCGCCGCGCCCAGTTCGCGTACCACTTTGGCGTGCTGGACCGCTTCACGACGGCCCCCGAGGCGTCCTGGACAGCGGCCCTTGCGACGCTTGAGCAGCTCCATGAGCTGTACCTCACGTTCAACCGCCGCCGCTTTGCGACCGACGTGTTCTACAGCGCCAAGGCGACCGAGATCGCGGCGTTGCTCCGCGAGGCGCCGCAGCGCAACGAGGCCTACGCGTACCTCTCGGAGATGGACGCCGCGCACCTCTCGGCCTACGACGTGCTCGTGAACAGCCGGTAGCCCTGTCGGCGGGGCCCACGCCGACGGGCGACGGAACGGCGCTGTAAAGACGACCGGTGCCGCTACGGCACGGGCTTTGTCCTGGAGCGGGCGTCACTCGTCCCGCCCGATGTCCGCTCCGACTCCGTACCAGATTCTCGGCATCCCGCCCGGTGCCACGCCGGACGAGGTCCGCCGCGCCTTTCGGCGACGCGCTTTCGTCCTGCACCCGGACCGCAACCCGTCGCCGACGGCGACCGACGACTTCCGGGCGCTTCGGGCGGCCTACGATGCCGTCTTAGCCGGCCGCCCGGGCGCCGACGATTTCGACGTGGACCAGATCGCGCGCGACATCGAAGCGGCCGCGCACGAGGCCGATCGGCGACGGTCGTCCGGGGCTGCCGCCGAGCCCGTCTGGCAGCAGGTCCGCGTCCCACTCGACCGCACGCCGCGCGAGCGCCTCGCTGACGGCTTTGCGACCTCCCGCGGCCGTCTTGCAGCAGGCACCGGCAGCGTCCTTGCGCTCGTCCTCGGGGCCGCGATCCCGGCGGCACTAGGCGCCGCTGGATGGGGAGTGGCTGCAGGGCTCTTCGCTGCGACGATCTGCGCTGCACTGGCCGGCGCCGTTGTGTGGACGGCCGATCCGCGCCCGTGGGCCGTCGACACGCACTGGCGCGGCGTGCGGGACCTCCGCTGGGATGCGACCGTCGAGTGGGACGAGATCCAGTCAGTTGACGAGGCCGACGCGTGGCTGGACCTGCTCATCACCGACGCTGCGGCGCGTCGCCTCGGCCGGAGCGTGCCGGCGGAGACGCTCGTGCGGGTGCGGCCGGTCGGTGACGAGGCGCCCGTCGCCTACCGCCTGCCGCTGCGCTCGTCGGGTCCGCTTGCGGGCGTCGTCCGCGAGCAGCTCGCGGCAGCCCTCGCCGCCTAGTTCTCTGCCGCAGGGGAGTTAGCGGCCGATGTGCGCGCGGCGGATCAGGTCGCCCTGAAGCAGACGGTCGACGACGTCCTGCCCCGCGACGACGCGGCCGAAGGCCGTGTAGCGGCCGTCGAGGTGTGGCTGCGGGCTGTGGGTGACGAAAAACTGGACCCCCTCGGTGTCCTTGCCCGCGCTCGCGATTCCGGCCGTGCCGGTCGTGTAGCGCAGGCGCGTGAACTCGGACCGGATCGGGACGTCGGGCCCGCCGTAGCCGTCGCGGCGGAAATAGTCGCCGCCCTGAACGACGAAGTTGGACACGACGCGGTGGAACGGGACGCCGTCGTAGCGGCCGGACGCCGCGGCGACAGCAATCGTCTGGACCGTCTGCGGCGCGCTCTCAGCGTCCATCTCGATCACGACCTGGCCGCGGTCGGTGTCCAGCACCAGGCGCGGGCGCGGCCCGACGCGGGCGAGGTACGGCCAGTCGATGCCGGTTGTCTCCGTCGCGGCGTCGGTCCCGCGGGCGGTCACGTCGATGCCCTCGACGAGCCGGTCGTTGAGGGCGTTCCGGGCGGCCGTGGCCAGAACCGGGTGCCCCGTCAGGGCCACGCCGACCAGAAAGTCGACCTCCTGCCCGTCGCGGATCTTGCCGAGTGCGCCGATGATCTCGACCATCGGCTCGACGTCCTCGGGCGCCGACAGCTGCGTGTAGACGCTCCGAAGCAGGTCGCCGGAACCGAGAGCGACGAACGCCGAGTCCGAGAGGACCGGAGCGGCGGCGCTCGTCGTCGCGAGGTCGCGGCGGGCGAGGGCGGCCGAGAAGGCGGGGTAGTAGCGGGGCGCGGCGGCATCCCGAGCCGTCGAGTCGGTGGCCGCCCAGCGGACCCGCAGGGCCTCGACGGCCGCGGCGGCGAGGCGCGGGTCGGCGTCTGACGCGCGGACGAGCAGGGCGTCGAGCGTTGCGGGCGTCGTCGCCCGGCCGAGGGCGGTCAGGGCAGCCGCCTGGGCAAACGGATCGGCCGAGCGCGCCCGCCACGCGTCGACGGCATCGAGGCGGCCGGCGCGGGCGAGAACCGGCAGTAAGGGCGCCGCGGCCGACCACGGTCGGCGCATCTGCACGGCCCCAGCGGCGGCCGCGATCTCGGCGTCCGTCGGCGCCTCGACCCGGGCAAACGCCGTCGCCGCGGCGGCCGCGACATGCGCGTTGCTCTCGGTAAAGGCGTCGACGAGGGCGGCGCGTGCGCCGGGAGACGCCCGGAGCGCGCCGAGCGCGCCGGCGGCGTTGACGCGCGCACGCCAGTCGGCGTCGTCGCGTGCGAGCGTCGCGGCGAGCCGCGGCACGTCCTGCGGCTCGGCGGCCCGTCCGAGCGCGCGG
>DASVSE010000546.1:0-4819 GCA_036388235.1 Rubricoccaceae bacterium
GCCGACGACGACGAGACGGCCGCCCCGCTCTTCGACGACCTCGACGACTTCAACGGCCTCACCGAGACGCGCGGCGCCGACACCATCAGCGGCGCGGGCGGGCTCCTCTTCGACGTGGTCTACCGCGTCCGCTACGTCGTCCCGTCGACGCTCTCCGTGGCCTCCGTGCCGACGCTCGCCAAGGAGTTCGAGGTGAGCGTCGCCGAGGTGCCGTCGGCCGCGACGCGCGGGCGCCCGCCGGTCCGGGCGGTCCTCCGGAAGGTGTTCACCCCGGCCGGGATGGCCTCTTTCCGCTAGCCCGCCGGGCCCCCTATGTCTGCCATCTTCGACCACCTCATCGCCATCCTCGTCGGCGCCGTCCTCGTCGGGACGCTGCTGTTCGTCCAGATGCGCCGCCAGGAGTCCGCCATCGAGACGACGGTCCGCAACCGCGTCGAGTGGCACGCCGACGAGTTCCTGTCGGTCCTCCAGCGCGACGTCGAGAACATGCGGACGGTGCGGCAGACGCAGACGGCGTTCGGCTTCGACCGCTACACGCTCGAGCGCGAGGACGGCCCCGACGGGATGGGCTACACGTCGCAGTTCTCGTTCCCGACGCTTGCCGACCCGTCCCTCGGCGCCGCGTCGCCGGTGGCCATCGTGAGCTACCACGCGACGCCGACCGGCCAGAAGGTCCGCGTCGGCCAGACGGAGCGCTGGACCTACACCGTCACGCGGTCCGAGTACCGCCGCGGCGGGACCGTCCGCCGGACCGGCGGGGCGGTCGGCGTGCTGGAGCTCAACGTGATGTCCGTCCCCAAGACCGGCGCCGAGCAGTCCGACGATGTCCGGAGCCGCAGCGACGTCGCGTTCCAGGTCCGCGTGTCGGTCGTCGCGGCCGCCCCGGTTGGGCGGCGCGCGTCGGACCAGCGCACGACGACGCTCCAGAACGCCGTCCGGCGGGCAGCGACCGTCCGGGTCCTTTCCGCGACGGCGACCGAGGGCCTGCCGCCGGTCGAGCCGGGGCCGGCCGTCGTCCCGACGTTTCCCGGCGACCCGCCGCCGCCGCCCGTCGTGCCGCCGCCCCCGCCGACGTCTACGGGTGGTGGGTCGCCGCCGCCGTACGTCCCGCCGCCGCGGACCAACGGCGGCGGAAGCTCGCCGCCGTACACCCCGCCGCCGCCCATGACGCCGCCCCAGGCGCCGCCGGGCCGCAACATCTGACCGCCGCCGGACCCTCCTCTTTTCGATTCAGACGCGGTACGCCGCACTCCCATGGGCAAACTCACCCTCATGATCGTCGCCGCCGCCATCCTCGGCGGCGCCACGCTCAAGCTCGGCATGAACGCCATTGCCGGCGACACGGCGCAGGGCCGCGCCGAGGGCCAGGCGGACGTGCTCGCGCGCCAGATTGCCGAGACCGGCCAGAGCCTGGTCCTCTCGACGATGGTCGGCGAGGAGGGCTTCGTGGACCCCGGCGTCACCGGCTGTCCGGACCCCGGCACGGAGGGCTGCTCCTATGACGGCGGCCGCTTCACGGTCCGCTCCGTCCGCTCGGCGGACAACCGCGAGGTGACGGTGACGGTCGAGGGCCGCTACGGCGGCGCCGTCCACACGGTCCAGAACACCTACGCCTTCGACCCGATGGAGTACCCCGGGCCGATCTGGCTCGACGTGCCCTACGCCACGGCCAACGTGTCGTCGGCGGCGCGCATCTCGGGGACGGCGGCCGACCACCCGGTCCGGATGGACTCGCGGCCGTTCGACGAGCTTCAGCTGGCGTCGGCGGGCGTCTCGCGGCAGACGATGGAGAGCACGCTCGCCGGCCAGCTCTCGCCGGCCCGCGGCGTGCTCAACGTCCCCACGACCAACCAGTGGCAGGACGGCGCCGGCCGGGCCGGCCCGCTCGTCGAGGACCTCAGCCAGGGCAACGACCTCGTCGACGGCGAGGGCCTGTACCAGGCCTCCAAGGCCGCGATGGGGACCGGCGACGTGACGCTGACCTCGGCCACGACCGTGACCGGCTCGCAGACGTGGGGTGGGCCAAGCAGCATCACGCGCGTCGTGGGCAGCCTGACCGTCAACGGGACCCTCAACGGCTCGGGCGTGCTGCTCGTCGAGGGCCCGCTCACCGTGGCGAGCGCCGCGGCGATGCGGTGGAACGGCATCGTGATCGTGCGGGCAGACCAGATGCTGCTCCCGGTCAAGCTTCTCGGCAATGCCGACATCGAGGGCGGCCTGGTGATCGTCCAGAACGCGTTCCCGCCGGGCGGCCACCTGGACGTGACGGTGATGCGCAACGCCGACGGCATGGGCGCCGCTCCGGGCCTGCGTCCGAGCCCGAACTGGCCGCTCCAGAGCCCGGTCGACTTCCCGTGGTGGGAGCACACCCACCGCTTCGACCTGGAGCCGGTCGGTGCGCCGCGCGGCGGCCACGTCGAGTTCGCCCGCAATGGGCAGGGCGCGCAGGAGGCCGAGACGCAATTCTGGACGACGCTCCGGGCGCTCGGCGACCAGCCGGTCTTCCTCGAGTTCCGCAACCCGCAGGCCCACGGCTTCTCTGAGTACACGCTCGAACTCGCCTCCGAGCCCGAGGTCGTCCAGGGCAACGTCCGATCCGGCTTCGGCCCGCTCGCCCAGCCCGGACGCGCGCACCGCACGCGCGCCTTCGCCGCCAACGACCTCCGCACGTTCATGCTCGACGTCCAGAGCCAGCGCGCGCTCGCCCGCCGCTTCGACGGCGAGGGCTCGTGCGACGGCGGGAGCTGGCCGTTCTGCATCGGCCGCGAGTGGAACCGCACGGGCGCCCTCTCGGTCCGCCTGGTGCGCGAGAACGGCGGCGCGACGCTCTACGACGCCGCCCTCTACTGGCACATGAAGGACGAGGAGCGCCAGCAGCACGAGGCCGAGGAGGCCGCCTGGCGCTACGGCCTCTCGGCCGGGACGACCTTCGGGACGCGTCTTGAGATGGGGCCGCAGGCGAGCATCGAATACCACCTGCGCGACATCGTCCGCCTGGCGTCCAAGGTCGGCTTCGACGGCAACGAGGTGCGCCTGCTCTCGTCGACGAGCCAGCACGTCTCGGCCTCCGAACTGCGCGCGGCCACGGCGGCCGCGGCGGGCGCCGCGACGCAGGCCGTCTGCCACCAGAACGGAGGCAGCTCCAGCACGACCAGGGTCAACCCGTCGCAGTTGCCCGCGCACGTGGGGCACGGCGACTACCCCGGCCCGTGCCAGGCGACCCCGCCGACCGAGGTCACGATCTGCCACGTCGCCAACGGAAACACTGGGCCGGTGAGGCTGTCGACGCTCCCGACCCACCTCGGGCACGGGGACACGATCGGCGCGTGCCCGGCGAGGACCGGCAACAGCGGTCCCGGAAACACGAACGATGACGAGGACGACGACTGAGCGCCGGGGGCGGGCGGCGTAGCTTGCCCGCCCCCGATCCGCGCCGCGATGCCTGCCGACGACTCCCACCCCGACGACGCCCCGGACGGCGACGGCCTCGCCCACGACGCCCTCACCGACGACACCAGCGACGACACCAGCGACGACGACTCGGACGACGGCCCCCTGGACCCGTCCGAGTTCTTCGCCGACGACGATGACGACGCGCTGCGGCCGGGCCTCGTGATGGCCGGCGACGTGCCCGAGGGCCACCGCTCGGGCTACGTCGCCATCGTCGGCGCGCCGAACGTGGGCAAGAGCACGCTGCTGAACCGCCTGCTCGGGACCAAGCTGAGCATCGTCTCGCCGCGGCCGTCCACGACGCGCAACCGCGTCTTGGGCATCCTCTCGTCCCCGGGGACGGACGCCGAGGCGGGCGGCGCGCCCGGCCTGCCGCCGCACCAGCTCGTCCTGCTGGACACCCCGGGCGTCGTGCGCCCCAAGTACCGCCTCCACGAGGCGATGATGCGCGACGTGGACCGCTCGATCGGCGACGCCGACGTCGTCGTGCTCCTCGCCGACGCCTCGGCCCCGCGCATCACGCACGACGCCCAGACGGCCCTGGACCGCGCCTCGCGCCAGCACGCGCCCGTGATCCTCGCCATCAACAAGGTGGACACGATGCCATCGTCCGCCGAGGCGCTCCCGCTCGTCGACGCCTACGCCGAGGCCTTCGGGCGGCCGTTCGACGAGGTCGTGCCCGTCTCGGCGCTGACGGGCACAGGCGTGGCGACGCTGCTCCGGCTCGTGCTGGACCGCGTACCGCAGGGCCCGCCGTACTACCCGCCGGACCAGCTCTCGGAGCACCCGGAGCGCTTCTTCCTGGGCGAGATCGTCCGCGAGGCCATCTTCCACCTCTACCGCGACGAGGTCCCGTACTCGACGCAGGCCGTCGTGGTGACGGTCGAGGAGCGGCCGGGCCTCAAGACGCTCGTCGCGGTCGACATCGTCGTCGAGCGCGACTCGCAGAAGGCGATCCTCGTCGGCAAGGGCGGGTCCGCACTGAAGCGCCTGGGGACGGCCGCGCGGCACGAGATGGAGGGCTTTCTCGGGCGCGGCGTCTTCCTCAAGCTGTTCGTCAAGACGCGCGCGGACTGGCGCGACCGCGACGGCTACCTCCGCGAGTACGGCTTCGGCAAGTAACCCCGGCGCCGCATGAGAGCCGGGGTCGGCAGGCGGCTACCGCTCGATCCGCATCCCGAGCCCCTCGGTAACCGCCCGGCGCAGATCCGCCGGAACGTGGCCGGTGAGGACGAAGGCGGCGTTCTCATGCCGCGCCGGGTAGGTCCGCCGGAGGTCGGCGAAGGCAGCCGCGCGGGCCGCCGGGTCCGTGCCGGCGCCGGCCATCGCGCGGCGGAAGCGCGCGTCGTCCTCCCACGGCGAATACGCC
>DASVSE010000547.1:0-3659 GCA_036388235.1 Rubricoccaceae bacterium
GCTCGCGATCCGGGGCGCCCAGCCCAGCTCGGCCGCGAGCCAGCGCGCGTCCAGCCCGCCCGACGAGAAGCCGACGAGGTTGAGGCGCTCCGCTCCCGTCTCGGCGAGGACGCGTTCGAGGCGGTCCTCCCAGGCGTGGGCCCGCACGGCGACCGTGTCGTACGGGTTGACGGTCGGCGCGTAGGCCCAGACGCCACGGGCGCGCAGGTGCATCGCCTCGGCGTGGAGCGCGCCGCCGGGGAGGACGCCCGCGATGGCCCCGAAGCCGTGCATCAGCACGACCGGGTAGCGCGTCGGCCGCAGCGGCGGCTGCGGCATCGGGTCGACGTGCATCGCGCGCCGCGCGAGCGCCGCGGCACGTCCGGCGAGCCCGGTGCGATTGGCGGGCCGCCGGGTCACAGCGCGAGCACGGCCAGCATCGCCAGGCCGGACAGGACGGGCACGCGGACATTGTCGTTGAGCGGGATCGGCGCCGCCTCGACGAGCGCTCCCGCGACGGCCCCGGCCGCGCACGCCCCGAGCGTCAGACCCGAGCCTGGCCACGCCACGACGGCGAGGCCAATCAGGAACGCCGTCGCAGCATACGCCGCCGTCCCCTCGACCGACTTCAGCCCGTCGGGCCACTTGGTCCGGCCCCACCGCCGCCCGACGACCGCGGCGGCTCCGTCGCCGACCATCAGCATCGCCATCGCGGCCGCGGCGACGCCGGGCGGGAACAGGACGGCGACGACCGCCGAGGCGACGCACATCCACGTCGCGCCGTTGAGCACGACCGGCCCACCGATCGGCGGGACCTCCTCGGGGCGCATGATTCCCGAAAAGACGAGGTGCAGCACGCGCCGCGCGGGTTCCGAGCGGACCCGGGCCCAGTCCAGCGTCACGGCCAGCACGGCTAGCGGGACGAGAATGGTGGCGGCCAGCGGTCGTCCAAGCATCAGCATGCCGGCAGGGAGGACGAGCGCGCCGAGGTGGAGCGCCTTGCGGCGCAACTCGGCCGCATAGGGGATCACAGGGGGAGCGTCGGACATCCGACCAAGGTAGCCCGAGCGGCCCGAGACCGCTCCGAGGCAGCGCTACGTTCCCACGCCTGTCTGCTCTCGTCTCGTGCCCCTCCTCTCGCCGTCTGCCCGCGCCCTCCACGCGCTCGCTCCCCTCCGCGCCGACGTCTCGCTCGGCGCCCTGCGTCACAACGCGCGCCAGATGCTGACCCTCGCCGGAGGCGCCGAGGTCATGGCTGCTGTCAAGGCGAATGCGTACGGACACGGGGCCATCGCCGTCGCGCAGGCCCTCGTTGAGGCGGGCATCCCTCGCTTCTCCGTCGCGAACGTTCTTGAAGGCGTTGCCCTGCGCGACGCAGGCATCGAGGCGCCGATCCTCGTCATGGGCGCGGCCCTCCCCGAGGCGCTTCCCGCCTACGCGCGGTTTGGTCTGGACCTCACCGTGACCTCGCCCGACGGAGCAGAGGCCGCCATGCAGGCGGCCCGAGACGGCCATGCGCTGACGGTTCACGTCAAGGCCGACACCGGCATGCACCGCCTCGGGCTCGACGCCGACGCCGCCGTCGAGGCGGTCCGCCAGATGACCGGGGCGCCGGGCGTGACGGTCGCAGGTCTGTGGACGCACTTTGCCAACGTCGCCGGGGCGTTCACGGACGAGCAGGTCGCGCGCTTCGACGCACTCGTGGCCCGCGTCGAAGCTGAGGGCATCGCTGTCCCGCCACTCCTGCACCTCGCTAACACCGGCGGCTTGCTCGCGACGCCCGCGAGCGTCCACGGACGCCAGATCGTCCGCGCCGGCGGCGCACTCTACGGCCTCGTCTCGGACCGGATGCTGGCCGGCGTCGCGGACCTCCGGCCCGTCATGCGGCTCGTCGGGCGGATCGTGCAGGTCAAAGTCGTCGCGGCCGGCGAGACCGTCTCGTACGGCCGCACGTGGCGCGCGACCGAGCCGACCCTCATCGGAACGATTGGTGCTGGCTACGGCGACGGGCTGCCGCGGGCGCTCTCGAACCGCGGGCGCGTCGGCATCGGCGGGGCGCTGTTTCCCGTCGCCGGGCGCGTCTGCATGGACATGCTCATGGTCGACCTCGGGCCGCCCGGTGGCTCCGGAGCGGGCGTGCGCGTCGGCGACGAGGCCGTGCTGTTCGGGCCAGGTGGCCCGTCCGCGCTCGACCTCGCTGATGCCGCCGGCACCATCGCCTACGACCTGACGTGCCGCCTCACGTCGCGCGTTCCGCGTGTGCTCGTGGACTAAGGTCCCGTTTTGAGTCAGAAAGAACCCTACGCCCGCTGCCGCGTGTATCGCCCCGGTGCGATACCTTCACGCTCCCCAACCCCCGACCCGCTCATGGCTACGTCCACGCCTCAGGAAATCACCATCCTCGTCGTCGACGACGAAGAGGACGTCGTCGAAATCATTGCCCACTTCCTGCGGCAGGAGGGCTACAACGTCCTCACGGCCCACGACGCCGACGAGGCGCTGCAGAAGGCCGGCCCCGAAGTCGATTGCATCTTGCTCGACGTGATGCTGCCGGGCATGAGCGGCTTCGAGGTGGCCCGGCGCCTCCGCGGGCGTGTCGAGACGGAGACGATTCCGATCATCATGCTCACGGCCAAGACCGAGGAGACGGACCAACTCGAAGGCCTCCAGAACGCCGACCAGTACCTCCAGAAGCCGGTCTCGCCCCAAGTCGTCCTCGCCAACATCCGCGCCGTTCTCCGCCGCACGGGCACCGAGGAGTCCAAGACGCTCGCCGTTCGCGGCCTGACGATCTACGAGGACGAGTACCGCGCCATGCTGGACGGAGACGACCTCGGCCTGACGCTGACGGAGTTTGAACTGCTCCGCTACCTCGTGCGCCACCCGCGCAAGGCGTTTACGCGCCAGCAGCTGCTCGAGACGATCTGGAAGGACGCGATGATGGTCACGGAACGGACCGTCGACGCGCACATCAAGAACCTCCGCGAGAAGCTCGGCGCGTTCGCGATGCACATTCAGACCGTCCGCGGAGTCGGGTACCGCTTCGTCGAGGAGGCAACGGCCGAGGAGGCCGAATAGAGACCGGGAGGAGAGGGGGCGGTCTCCCTCTCCCGTCCCGCCCGCACGATCTCTATGACCCTCAGCGCCCTCCGAGAGCTGTTCGTCCCGCGCCGGGCATCGACCCAGACGTGGATGATGCTCACATTCGGACTGTTCGTCGGCGGCGCGGTCGTGCTCGTCGGGCTGTACTCGTCCCTGTCGCTGCGGCAGCAGGTCCAGCAGGCGGCCCGCGAGACGCTGCACGAGCAGGCCACGCGCTTTGCGGTCCAGCTTGAGGCGTCGCCGGACCAGACGTCAATGCTCGCGCTCGCAGGCCAGATCGCGCTTCTCGCTCACGTCGATGTTTCGCTCGCGACGCCCGACCGGGTGCTCGCCGACTGGCAGGCCTCGGGCGATGGCCCGACAGGCGAGGCGACGCCGTTTTTCGAGCGGCCGGAGGTCCGCGACGCCCTCACATCGCCTGATCGCGTTGGATACGCCGAGCGGCCCGCAGCCGACGGCGACGACCGCCTGTACGTTGCCCTGTACCGGCCGCAGGCCCAGCTGCTCGTGCGGCTCGGCGAGCCGGTACCGCCTCTCCTGCGTGCCGTCCGTCGCGTGCAGGCGGTGCTGGCGCTTGG
>DASVSE010000548.1:0-4914 GCA_036388235.1 Rubricoccaceae bacterium
GAAGTCCTGGTACATCTGGTTCCGCGAGAGCGCCGAGTTGTGCGTCGCGTTGTCGGGGACCACGTAGTACTGATAGAACACGCGCGGCACGTCGCGGATCGAGGCCGCTGTGCGCCGCTCCATCGTGTCTGTCAGCCACGACTGACTGAAATAGGAGGCGCCATCGTCGGCGGCAAAGTCGGCCGAGATGGCAGCGTCAGCTGCGAGAGCCGCCGACGTCTGTGCCTGTACCGGCAGGGCGAGAGCAGCAAGAGCGGCGAGGGCGAGAGGCAGGCGCATGGCGCGAGAGGGGCGTTTTCAGGAGTATACAACGCAGCCTGCCGGAGGCTCCGTGTGTCCTCTGGCGCTTCACCTGACAACCAGACGCTCTGTCACACCGGTGTTACGCCGCGCGCGAGGCGCCGAGGCCGAAGGTCATGGCGTGCCACAACTCGCCGGCAGGCTGCTCGGGGCCGCCGACAGTGTGCAGTGCCCCGAGTGTCGTCGGCGTGAGGTCGAGTACGTGCGTCTCGGGGCCTGCGTCGCCAGTGGTCACAAGGGTGCGAAACACTGATCGCGGGACGCTCTGCCACGCACCCGACCCGTCTCGGTACGTCACCGACAGCGCGGGGGTGAGTAGCAGCCCGTGACGTGCAGCCGAGGCTTCGACGGCGTGTTGCATCGCGTCGATGCCACAGCCCGAGACGCCCGCATTGAACTCGGCGTCCGAAATCTGCGCCGCGACGGCGAGGACGCGCCCGGCAAGCACGTCTGCGCGGGCATGGACGGACCGGCCATGGCTCTGCCACGATTCGCAGAACGCGCGCACGTCCGCTAGCATCACTGAAGGGTCACCGTCAGTTGCGACGAGCCACAGGCGGGCGGAGTCGGGCAGGGAGGAAAAGGCGGCGGTCATCAGGTGGTCGGGCGGACGAACGAGGCATCGAACTGGAGGAGCGCAGCGTTGCCCTGCTCAGGGTCAAACACGACGGGCGAGAGCTGACCAATGACGAACCCGGATCCTGCCATGCGCGCCACCATGGCATCGGCAAGGGCTTCATCCTGATAGAGTGCGCGCGTCGAGAGCTCGAGCTGGACCCCGTCGATGCGGTCCATTACCCCCTCGGCCCCGTCGAGCACGTCAGACTCGTAGCCCTGCGTATCGATCTTGAGAAAGGCGCGCTCGCCAGCGCGCACGTGCGCGTCGAAGACGTCGTCTAGCCGGCGAACCGTGACCGACTCGACGGAGACCGTCGCGGCGCGAGCGTCAAAGTCGCGCACAGCCGCGAGTGGGTTTCGAATCGAGCTGAATACCGAGAGATCGGAGACGTTGAGGTCAGCCGTTGTCTCAGCCGCGCCCAGCGCAATGTTCTCAGCCGTCCAGCGGCCGTCGGAGGCGGCATGCGTCGCCAGTTCAGCGAAGGCGGCACGTAGGGGCTCGAAGGAGACAATCCTCCCCCGGTAGCCCCACTGGCGCAATCCGGTCCCAAACTGGCCCGTGTTGGCTCCCACGTCCAGCACAACGTCGATCTTGCGGGCGGCCAGCAGGTCGGGTAGGGTCGGCAGGCGCTGGGCGAGGTCGAAGCCAGTGCGACGAATCATCTGCCGAAGGCGGACGCGGAGCGGGTGGGCCATCAGAGCAGGGCGGGTGATGCCGCAAAGATATCGAGGCGTCAGGCCGCCTGAACCGAGCCGACCGGGGCCGCTACTTTCGAGGACAGACGCGCATCGGCGAGGGCGACGACGGCCCGCTCGATACCGTCCGGCCCGAGACCGACCTCGTCGTGGAGCTGCATCGGCGTGCCGTGCTCAACGAACGTGTCGGGGAGGCCGAGGCGCACGACGCGAGTCGCGCCCAAGACACCTGCGTCAGAGGCCCATTCGAGAACGGCGGAGCCGGCCCCGCCGTCGCGGACCCCGTCTTCGACCGTCACGACGGCGTCGAAGCGGTCAAAGACGTCCCGGAGCAGCGCCTCGTCGAGCGGCTTGCAGAAGCGCAGGTCGACGTGAGCGGCCGAGATGCCACGAGCGGCGAGGCGCGCACGGACCTCGGGGACGTAGCTGCCGATGGCGCCGTAGGTGATGATGGCCACATCGGTCCCATCGGCGACGAGGCGGCCCTTGCCGATGGGGAGTGCTTCGAAGCCCGGCCGGACCGCCATGCCGGTCGCCTCACCGCGCGGGTACCGAATCGCGAACGGGCCGTCGTGCTGGAGGGCCGTGAACATGAGGTCACGGAGGTCCTGTTCGTCTAGCGGCGCGGCGACGACCATACCCTGGACGGCCCGCATGTATGGGATGTCGAGTGCGCCGTGGTGTGTCGGGCCGTCCGAGCCAGCGAGCCCGGCGCGGTCCATGCAGAACACGACGGGCAGGTTCTGGAGCGCGACGTCATGGACGACGCCGTCGTAGGCGCGCTGCAGAAACGTCGAGTAGATCGCGCAGAACGGCCGCAGCCCCTGCGTCGCGAGCCCAGCCGCGAACACGACGGCGTGCATCTCGGCGATGCCGACATCGAAGGCGCGCTCGGGGTAGGCGGCCATCATCGTGCCGACGCTCGTGCCCGACGGCATCGCGGCCGTTACGGCCGTCACGCGGGCGTCTTGGCCGGCAAGTTCGACAAGCGCGTCGCCAAAGACGTCCTGCCACTTTGGTGCGCGCGTGCCGCGGGGCGTGGCGACGGCGAGGCTCTTGCCCGTGAGCTTGTCGAACGGGCTCGACTGCGCGTGCCACTTTACCTGGTCCTCCTCGGCCGGCCCGAAGCCCTTGCCCTTGACCGTCATCGTGTGCAGCAGGAGCGGGCCTGGAAGGGCGCGCAGGTCGCGGAGGCGGTGAGCGAGCGAGACGACGTCGTGGCCGTCGATGGGCCCGACGTAACGGAAGCCGAGGGCTTCAAAGAGCATTCCGGGCGTCAGGACCGCCTTGACGCCGTCTTCCAAGCGGCTTGCCAGGCGCTGCAGCGTCCCGCCACCGAGGCCCTTGAGCTTGTCGAGCGCGTCCCATACCTCGCGCTTGGCCGCGTTCCAGCCGCCCGAGGCGCTGAGCTTGGCGAGGTACTCGTGGAGCGCACCCGCGCTGGGGTCGATCGAGATCCGGTTGTCGTTGAGGACCACGAGCAGGTCCGTTCCGGCCACGCCGGCGTTGTTGAGGCCCTCGAAGGCGAGCCCGCCCGACATCGACCCGTCGCCGATGACGGCCACGACGCGGGTGTCGGTCTTCTGGATGTCGCGGGCGACGGCCATGCCGAGCGCAGCCGAGATGCTTGTGCTCGCATGTCCGACGCCGAAGGTGTCGTACTCGGACTCCGAGCGGCGCGGAAAGCCCGAGAGGCCGCCGTAGACGCGCTGTGACGGGAACGGGTCGCGGCGGCCCGTCAGGATCTTGTGCCCGTACGCCTGGTGCCCGACGTCCCACACGAGCTGGTCGTCCGGGGTCTCGTAGGCCCAGTGCAGTGCGACGGTCAGCTCGACGACGCCGAGGCTCGCCCCGAAGTGTCCGCCGTGGACCGAAACGACATCGACGATGAATGCGCGAAGCTCGTCGCAGAGTTGCGGCAGGCGCTCAACATCGAGCGCGCGGACGTCCGCGGGGCTCTCGATCGTCGCGAGGAGGGGTCCGGGCACGAACCGAAGGTCGCCGTGGGGCGACGCGGGGGAGTCCGAAGGCATGGCGGCAGGGCAGACCGGCGTCAAAATAGGCGGGACGTGCGTCGTACGGACCGGGTTCTCACGGGATTCGGGAAGACTCGCGCAGCATGCGGCGCGCGGGCACCGGACGCCCGGGCGGCGGTTGGACCCGTTCACCTGCTTGTTGCTCATGACCGTCGTCCTGCTCGACCCGTACCACCTCGGCGACCCGCTGTTCGTCTCCCAACTCGCCCGCGACGTCGCGGCACGCAAGGAAGGCCTCGTGTTCGTCCATGGCAGCGGCGAGGCTGGCGAGCGGGCGCTCGAAGCGCGCGGCCTCTTTCCCGAGGCGCGAGACGGCGCTTGGGTGGTAGGCTCGGCCGCAGAGGCCGCCGACGTCGAGCGGGCCACGCGCGACCTCAACCGCCGCCTCATGCACGAGATGAGTGAGGCCGGCGCTCCGGCCGTCCGGGTGATGGGGGCCGACCGTGGCCTGCTCGCGCGCGGCCCCGACGGTACGCTCAGGACGGGCCGGACTGCGTGGCTCTCGGCGCTCGTCGCTCAGGGCGGCGTCGCCGTCGTGGCGTCCCTCGTGGCATCGGAGGATGGCGCCGCCCTCCAGGAAGTCGATGCGGCCGAGGCGGCAGCACGTCTCGCCGAGGCCCTCGCTGCCGATGCGGTCGTGCTGCTGGCGTCGGGACGGGCGGTCGCCTCGGAAGACGCCATGACGGTCGCCGAGGCGGCTTCGATGCTGCCGGACCGAGCCCTAGCCGAGCGATTGGTGAGGATGTCGCGCGTGCCTGTGATCGTCGCCGGAGCCGCCCAGCTTCGGTCGCCTGGAGCCCTCGCGGGCACCCGTCTCGCCGCTCCAGCAGCCTCTTGACGCGCGGAACCGCCCACGCGACACCCACAAACCGCCAGAAATCGGGTTTTGGAGGGGTGCCGAGTGGGTGCAACCTTGACTATCGAAAAACGCGCGGTGTATGTTGACCGGCGATTGCGCGCCGCACGGGCACTTCGGCCCGGTGGCGCGCTCCCGCTCCTCACCTCAACCCACTCAGATGGCCAACCACTTCAGCGCGCTCAAGGACCTCGTCGCCGGCATGGAGGACGACTTCAGCAAGTTCTACGACAAGGGCAACAAGGCCGCCGGCACGCGCATCCGCAAGAGCATGCAGGACCTCAAGAAGATGGCGCAGGACATCCGGTCCGACGTGCAGGACTCCAAGAACACGCCCGCCTGAGACCGTCCGGCCCGGCACCAGCCGAGCCGCCGATCCTGAGAGGCCGTGCCGCATCCGTCGGCACG
>DASVSE010000549.1:0-5057 GCA_036388235.1 Rubricoccaceae bacterium
GAATCGGAGTCCGACGAGTCCAGTGCGGCCCCGGCTGAGTCAGCATCGGGCAACGGAACAAGCACGCTCAACCAAGAAGATCCCGGCGACGGCGAGGAGTCTCTCGATGACGACGGGTACCTGGGCGATAGCACGAGCAGCGCCGAAGGGACATCCGGCGAAAGCTCCGAGGGGCACGGAGGCGACCGCTAGCATCCGCTGAGCCCACGGGCCGCGCTGGTCACACGCCATGGCAACGGTCCGAATCGGGGTGTCGGGCTGGACGTATCGCCACTGGCGGGGCGCATTCTACCCCACTGGGCTGGTCCACCGTCGGGAACTGGAATACGTCAGTCACCGGCTGAACTCGGTCGAGATCAACGGCTCCTTCTACTCGCTCCAGCGCCCAGCGAGTTTCCGGCGGTGGTATGAAGAGACTCCGGCAGGCTTTGAGTTCGCCGTCAAAGGTGGCCGGTTTATCACCCACATGAAGAAGTTGAACGACGTCGACGACGCGCTCGCCAACTTTTTCGCGTCGGGGGTGCTGCGGCTCGCTGAAAAGCTTGGTCCGGTGCTATGGCAGTTTCCGCCGAACCTCGCCTTCAACCGTGACCGGTTCGAACGCTTTCTCGACCTGCTGCCGAGGGACTCGGGCGAGGCGGCTACCCTCGCGGCGAAACACACCGGCCGACTCCCGGGGTGGACGTGGACAGAAGCCGAGCACGACGGGCCACTTCGATACGCCGTCGAGGTTCGGCACCCGAGCTTTTTCACGGCTGAGTTCGCCGACCTCCTGCGGGGCCACGGCGTCGCGCTCGTCATCGCGGACACGGCCGGGACGTGGCCGTACAGCGAAACGCTGACTGCCGACTTCGTCTACATCCGGCTCCACGGTGCAGAGCAGCTCTACGCGAGCGGCTACACCGACGCTCAGCTAGACGCGTGGGCTGTAAAGGTCCGCGACTGGCACGCGGGGTCAGAGACCGGCGAAGGGCTGGGGCGCCCGGATGCGGCGCGGGACGTCTACGTGTACTTCGACAATGACATTGATGCCCACGCACCATTCGACGCGATCAGGCTATCCGAGCGGATGTCCTCAGAGCTCTGAGCGGCATCGGGCGTGGCCCCAACGGCCCGCTTCAGGCGATGAGGCCTTCGGTGATGCTGCCGTCGCACACGGATTGATGCACGGCCTCCTTCGGGACCTCGGTCCGGAGCGAGCCGAGTGCGAACGCACACGCCGCCCACGTCAGGCCGGCCCCGAAGCCGACGAGCGCCAGCGTGTCGCCGGCCTTGGCGCGTCCCGAGTCCAGCACCTCGGAGAGGGCAATCGGGATCGACGCCGCCGAGGTGTTGCCGAAGCGCTCGACGTTCATCACGACCTTCTCGGCTGGCAGGCCGAGCTGCTCGGCCGCGTACTCGATGATGCGGGCGTTGGCCTGGTGCGGGATGAGCAGGTCGACATCGGCCATGCCGATGCCCGCCTCGCCCAGCACGCGCGTGACCGATTCGACCATTGTGCGCGTCGCAAACTTGAAGACCGCTCGCCCATCCATTCGGATGTAGTGCAGGCGCTCGTCGACGGCATGCTGAGAGACCGGGATGCGCGTGCCGGGGGAAGGCGCGATGATGGCCTCGAACGCCGAGCCGTCCGACCCCAACTCGAAGCCGAGCACGCCGCAGGGCTCCTCCGAGGCCCGCAGAACGACCGCCCCGGCACCCTCGCCGAAGAGGACGCACGTGTTGCGGTCGGTCATGTCGAGGTTTTTCGAGATCACCTCGGCCCCGACGAGCAGAATCGTCCGGTAGGCGCCCGTCCGGATAAACTGCTCGGCCGTGACGAGGCCGTACACGAAGCCCGTGCAGCCGACCATGAGCGTCATCGCGCCCGCCCGGCTCGCGCCGACGCGGTGCTGGACCTGGCTCGACACGGGGGGCGTGAGGTAGTCCGGGCTCGACGTGGCGACAAGCACGAGGTCGATCTCCGTCGGGTCGATTCCGGATCTGGAAATCGCGCGCGTCGCGGCCTCGACACACAGATCGCTCGTCGCCTGGCTCTCGTCGGCAAAGTGGCGCTCGCGGATGCCGGACCGGCTCTGGATCCACTCGTCGCTCGTCTCGACTAGCTGGGACAACTCGTCGTTGGTGACGACGCGGTCCGGGACATAGTGGCCCCAGCCGATCAGGGACGCATGAAAGTCGGTCATGAGAGTCTTGATGGAAGCGCTTGCGGAAGGTACGGCTGCCGCCCCAGCCGGGGTCCAGAGCCTCCGCAGTGCCCACGTGCCGTTAGGCCGTAAACCGGCCCGTCTCCAGAAAGCGGAGGGTGAGGGCGATCACGTCCGGGGCGCGCATGATGAGCGCATGCGTCCGTGCGACGACGGCCGTATCGGCCTCGCCGCCGGCCGCAAACGCGCTCTGAACCGAGACGAGGCCGTCGTTCTCGGCGGCGAAGGCGCTCCCGAAGGGAACGAGGCGGCGTGTCCCGGCGACGATGCCCGCCTCGATGCCCCGGATCGGGCCGCCCGTCGCGGCGCCGGTCGTGAGTTCGGCCAGGACGGGCCCGAGCGCCGCCTGGGCCGGTCGGACGGCATGGAGTGCGTCGGCGACCTCGCTGCCACCGTGGGGCGGGGCGAGAAAGACCGCTCGGGACCCGGCCGGCAGCGGCCGCCCGGCGTCTGACCGCTCGGCGGCGAACGCGCGCACCAAGACGCCACCCAGCGAGTGCGTCACAAAGTGGACGCGCGTGGCGCCGCCGTCCAGCAGGCGGTCCACGGCGGGCGCGACGTGGCCTGCGACGAGGTCGGCGACGCCATAGCCCGTCGACGGGTACGCCACGGCCGTCGGGCTGTACCCGGCCGCAGCGAGTGCCCGGGCCATGGGCTGCATCGAGGCGGCGCGCCGGCCGAGGCCGTGGAACAGGAGGACGGGGTCGGACATGAGGCGTGCAACGGCCCGCCACGTCTCCGGTTACCGGTTGGCGGCGTTCGCCTAGCGGTTGCGCCCGAACTTCTCGTGGCTGCTCACCCAGTCGTTGGACGAGATCGCCGAGCCGAGCGAGATCTCGCCCGCGAGGACGACGCCCGCGATGATCTCCGCAAGCTTTTTGGCCTTATCGCGCCCCGAGCAGCCGAGCATCCGCAGGCACTCGTTCTGCGTCGCCAACCCCGTCCCGCCGCCGTGCGTGGCGATGATCAAGGACGGGATAGTGATCGACATGTACAGGTTGTCGTCTTCGGTGTGCTCCACGTAGAGGATCGCGGCCGACGACTCGGAAACGTTCGCGACGTCCTGCCCGGTCGCGATAAACATCGCTGTGATGCCGTTCGGCGAGTGGAGGCCGTTGTTATTGGCGCCTGAGAGGAGGGACCCGATGCCGGCTGCGACGCCCCAGTGGTACGCCAGGCCGGCGGGCTCGACGCGCATCACCTCGCGCAGCACGTCGCCCTTGATGTGGCACTCGGCCGTGACGCGCTTGCCGCGCGTGCGCATGATGTTGACCATCGACGCCTTCTTGTCGGTCGCAAAGTTGGACTCGAGGTAGAAGCGCCGGATCTCCGTGTGCGTGTCGAGGATCCACGAGCACGCCGCGAAAGTCGCCCGGCCGACCATGTTCTGCCCGGCCGCATCGCCGGTCGAGAAGTTGAAGCGGCAGAAGGCAAAGTGGTTCGAGAGGTACGTGTCGATGCAGAGCAGCTTCCCGACGCTCGTCGTGGACTCGGCCTGCGCGCGGATCTCGTCCATGTGCTCGTCGAGCCAGCCGCGGAAGTCGCGCGCCTCGCGGGCGGTCTCGAAGATGAACACCGGCGCGCGCTGCATCTGGTCGTCCGAGACCGTGCACGTCACGCCACCGGAGAGGTTGAGCACCTTCATCCCGCGGTTGTAGCTCGCGACGAGCGTGCCCTCGGTCGTCGCCATCGGGATGATGAACTCGCCCTGCGCATGCTCGCCGTTGACCATCAGCGGACCCGCGATGCCGATCGGGATCTGCGCGACGCCCGCGAACGCCTCGACGTTGCCTGTGAGCGTGTGCGGGTCGAAGGAGTAGTGCTTGAGGTGCGTGAACGTCTCGCCCGAGTACTGCTCGGCAAACGCCTGCCGCGCCTGCACGGCGGCCTCGGAGTAGTCGTCGGCCGGGTCGCGCGGGACGCGCGTGAGCTCGGGGTGCGCGGTCTGAACTGAGTCGCGGACGTCGAACTCCATCTCGCCCATGCCGTCGATCTCGAAGCGGAGCACGATCTCGTGGACGCCCTCGGCTGCGGAGACGCCCGGTACGTGAACGGTCACGACGCGCGCGAGCGGGAAGTCCACTGGGCTCGACGCCGAAATGTCGGATGCGCGGACCGTCTCGCCGGCGTCGAGGTCCAGCGTGATCTGGTCGGCAGCAACGACGGCTCCGTCGATGGACACGCTCGTGAGGCCCGTCAGCCGCGTGTCCATGAGGCGGTTCTTGAGGCTGAACGCGACTCCGTCGGCTGATGGCGTGAGCGACCCGTTGGTGTAGAGCTGGCGGAGGACGAGCGACGGGATGGTCATGAGCGCGGAGTCGGGGAAGGTCCTGTGAAGCTAACGACGCGCCCCAGACTGACCCTCCTCAGACCGCCTGCCACATCACGACGTGAAGCCCGATGTCGCTGATCTCGAACGCGTCCGTGACGGCGACGAGGCCGGCGCGCTCGTAGAACGGGACGGCTGCAATCCGGGCGTGGCACCAGAGGAGGAGGCCGCCACTGTCGCGAACGGCCTCAACAGCGGCCGCCAGCACGCGCGCGCCGATGCCCTGGCCCTGCGCCGCGGGATCTGTGGCCATTCCCCGGAGCTGCCACGCCACGCCGGCCGCGAACGCTGTATCAGGGATGGGGCCGCGTCCGCGCTCGTCCGGCGCCTCGGGATAAACCGTCGCGACGCCGACCGTCTGCCCGTTCCGCTCGGCCGCGATGTGGACGCCCTCGGGGTCGGCGTCGAGGGTCAGCAGGCGGCCCGGCGCCCAGTCGGGCCGCAGCACGCGCGTGCGCAGCGGGTGGACAGAGGCCGCAGGCACGCGGTGGATGACGAGGGACAGATCGGGCATGGCGCCA